>JAKSLI010000056.1 GCA_024401305.1 Bacteroidaceae bacterium
TATATAAGGTATGTAAAAGAATCCCTTAAAAGCACGGTTTGCTAATAAATATTTAATGTTGGATAAGTTTTTGCCAGCGAACCTATAGGCGAACATTCCGCTTCTCATTCATTTGCCCTTTTCAAGAAATATTCTGCTTGCAGAACCTTGTTTCTGAGCAGTTGGAGCATCTCTGGGTGGTCGTTAAGAAAAGTTTCCACCTCCCTATATGCCTCTACCGAATGGTGACCGGCAAGGAGATAGCTGCACCAATCCTCAGGGAAGAAGATGTCGCCTGTCTGCTGAATCTCCGTCAAAAGTTCGAGTGCAGGACGGATATACTTTACGCTCTCCCTGTCACGAAGTGGGTGGTTGAGGTAATAAACCACCGAGAGAGTCCATGGCTCTATGCGACGGTTTTCTGCTTGTTTCAACGACTCGAAAAGCTTGTCACGCTCCATCTCATCGGCATTTATTGCTCGCGAGACAAAGTCAAACTGAGACAGACGATCGGGATTGGTAATTCGCTTTCTCTGCTCAGCGATAATCTCAGAAGACTTCTCTGGCATACGGACTGAGAGTTCGTAAGCGAGGGTCATGTAATCATTTATCGAAAGCAAAGGTGAATCATTCTCTTGCCAGATGCCATAAAGAATATCGATTATCTCCTTGCTCATAGCTTTCGAAATGAGGAGTCGCAATGCTTGGGTACGAACCGAAGCAAGTTTGTGCGACTGACAGATATCGTATATCCTCTTTTCAATGCTTGTAATCCTGTCCATCGGGAGCGACAACTGCAAATCGCAGATAGGTTCGCCCATATAGCGGATAGCCGTTGAACAGGTCAGTGGGTCGTCATTGCTTACCATCTCAAACATGATGTCAAGAAAAGCCTCTGCCCCGATGGTCTTGTTGAGATAATTCTCGTAGAGAGTCATCATGGCAGCCATAGACTGTGCCCCGGTCTTCGGATAGTTCACCATAAGACTGTCCACCTGACTCTTCGTCAACTCCGTATAGCCATAATAGTCGGTATCAAAAGCCTCGGAATAACTTCCGGCTTTCCTGCTTGGCCAATTGGCTGTGTCAACCCATTCCTTGCTGAACGACTTGAGGTCAACATCAGTTTCTCCATCGAGAATATCTATCAGGTCATCCCACGTGGCATTATCATACATGTATGCCTGAACATACTTCTGGATGCCTCGTCTAAAAGCTTCCTTACCCATCAAGTTGACCATCTTGCGCATCATGACAGGAGCCTTATTATAAATGATGTTATTGTATATAAGACCCGCATATCGCATATTGTCGAGAGATTGGCGGATGCTTGTCCTACCCTCGGTCCTATCCTGGCTTATCGCAGCTCCTTGATAGGAGCGTAGCCAATGCAGTTCATGGTCAACATCAGGGAAGAGTGGGGCAGTGATCTCTGCCGCAAAATAGTTGGCAAAGACCTCCTTGGTCCACACATCGTTAAACCAGTTCATTGTCACCGCATCGCCAAACCACATGTGACTGGTTTCGTGAGAGATAAGTTCTGTTCGCTTGAGCAGTTCGTCTGGTGTAGGATTAGCAGGAAGGAAGAGCCTATTGTCGTTGTAGAAAGTAGCTCCTACATGCTCCATGCCACCAAACTGAAAACCGGGCAGAATGACAAGGTCATACTTTGGGAAAGGATACTTTACGCCAGTAAATTCCTCCTGCCACTTGAGCGAGAATACCACTTGGTGCATGATGTCCGGAAGCTGGGCAATGCGGGCTGAGTCCGTCTCACGATAGTAGGCGCCAATATTATACCCGTCCTCCTCATATTTCTGATGTTTGAATTCGCCGGCAGCAAACGCAAACAGATAGGTTGGGATGGGAGTTGTGATTGCGAAATGGTTGCTGTCGTATGCCAAGCCATTCTGAGCCACCGACCATCCTTTCGGGATAGCAAGGTCAAGATCGAACTTTGCCTTAATATTAGGTTGGTCAAAACAAGGGAATACCGTATGAGCCCTGTCAGGAACAAACAGCGTATAGATATACCCATCTCTTCGGTTCAGTCCCTGATTGCCTGCCACGAAAGAAATGGAGAACATATTATTGCCAGCCTTAGTGTATTTTTTAGGGATAACGATATGGCCATTCACAAACTGCCACTTACACTTAGCCCACTTGCCTTCCCTATTTATGGAGCGACTTTTATTGTAAGCAACCTCCTTGATCTTATCGGCACTCTCATTAAAGTCAAGGATGACATCCGTAGGCTCACTGAGTTTCAGCTGTAGATCCTCCTTGGCTTCTATCGCCTCATTTTTATCTTCTGGGATAGTAAAGCTTAGGCTATACACCACATCACTTATCGTAGCCTTGCGATACTGAGCAAGTTCCCACGAAATGCCATCATCCAGCAGACTTTCCTGTGCCACCATCTTTCCTGTGAAGAACAGCGACATCACCATTGCGTTTATTATAACAAGAAACAATCGATTCATATTTAAGTAGGTGTGCAAATTTAAAAATCTTTTTGCACAGTTACTCATTATTCACTGTAGTTTGTAGAGTCAGCACTCGCAAAGTTACAACTTTCTACCATTCCCACAAAAATCCTTTTCATTTTTCTGCATAGTTTTCACGGAAAACCTTGCAAAACGTAAAAAAATCGCATTGTTTTTGCACTTTTTTACGTTTTGCAAGTACTATTTTTGCTTTTTTAGTGTATATTTGCATCGTTTTTATCCCAATTTATATGAAAAAACAATTGCAACTGTTGACTCTTTTTCTCCTACTGATTGCGCCGTTACAGGCCTTTGCTGACGACGACAACTGGTGGGAGAGTGACGTCTATGTGCGTAAGAATCTGGTTCTGCTCACACCGAACTACGACTCCGTTTGGCGCAAGTATAGCAACAATGGTACGCTACGAGTCAGCGTCTTTGATGGCGATAGAAAGCTGGAAAGTTACGAATGTGCCGTCTATGATGCCAATGGCGAGCTGCGAGAATGCAAGTCCAGTCTTGTGGATCAAGGCAATGGATTGGGCTGGTGCATGCTCACCATCCATGGCGACTTTCCCGAAGAAATGCACTTCAGAGTGGTGTATGAGGACGAAAGCGGCGAAACGCGCATATCTTCCGTTAGGGAGACATTGCAGTTTTACACTGGCAGTATGCCTGCCATGGAGCTTCACATCGATGATGAGCCAAGTGCACTCGCTTCGTTTGCCGATGGCACAACATACGAGTTTACCTCTGCCACGTATGCCAGCTACATTCAGAACTTCCCTTCTACGACGAGCATAATATTCACAGGCGACTGGACCCCCGCAGATCTCCAGGCGGTAAAGGCGCTGACCGTAGATAAACCGGCAACGGACATGAACCCCAACTGCCTCTACTTCTTCCCTGCCCACGTGACAGTTCCCGCAGGTTGGAAGCACGCTGTGCAGAGTAGAAAGATGCTTACCGATGTCACTCTCGTTGATGGACAATACCCTTTCCTGAACCCTATGGACATAGACCTCGACGGTCATCGTGCCACTTACACCCGCGCTTGGGCACTCGCCGATGGTTATTCGGGATGGAACACCATCGTTGTGCCATTCGACGCAAAGGCAAAGGCAAAGAGACCTGACGGCAGTGTGACGGAATTGCTCTCGTTCGATTCGTTCACGCCCCTTCCGCACGAATGGTCTCGCGGCGACGGCATGTGGATATGTCGCGTGAAGTACGCCAACAGCCGTGAGGGCATCGTAGGCTCAACGAGCGAAATGTTGATGCAGAAGCTGGAGGCAAACAGTCCGTATCTCATCACCTTCCCGGGCGAATACTTCAAATATACCAGCAATGGCACGAGCTACAGTCTTGATATGACAGACTGCTACATTTATCTTGAGAGTATGAACTCTGCCCTTCCGAAGACTCCAGCCAAGATCATCGGCGATTGGCAGCAGACGGAAAAGGACGATTACACTTATCAAGGAAACTATCGTGTGCTGAGAGGCAAGGAGATGTGGCTTCTGCGTTCACGCGTCATGAGCAACGGTACGGACGCTTTCGTAAAATATACGGCAGGCAATCTGCTTCCTTTCCGCGGCTATCTTTCCGTTCCGTCGAGCGACAAGAATCCGCAAGGCGCAAAGCTTAGGATGGCGCTGTTGGAGGATCTTGCAACAAGCATTCCGCACGTATGCAACTCTTGCCTCGCAGGAGAGGCGGATGAATCTCTCTATAACATCAATGGCATTGCTCTCCCTTCACAGGGAAGTAGGATGGGGCAAGTAGTCATCCGCAAATCGCAGTCAGGTCATACAACAAAAAAGACGGTAATAAGATGAAACGACGATATATAAAACCGGAAATCGTATCCCATACCGTCAGGTGCTTATGCCTGCAAGCCGTGTCCATACCAAGTCAGCGACCAATAAGCGAGTCTGCACAGAAAGATATCGACAAGGAAACTGGTGAAGACTTGGATGACGTATGGGGAATGTAGAATTGAAACCTTTGAAACCAATCTCGAATATGATAAACGAAAAAACAATAAACAAAAGGCAACCCTTGTTCATGACAAGGATGTTGCGAAGAATGGTAGTGCTGATGATAGCGTTGGCATTGCCTACCGTCATGGCATTTGCCGATGATGCACGGTGCGAAGTTACTCGTAACAATGCTCTGAATTATGAGAACAATGCTTACGGCTTGCTCCTCTATCTTGGTGAGGATGATGGTCGTTTTGGGGTAGGAGGTAACGGACACTCAATGTGGGATTGCAACAACTTCGCGACGGTATATATCGACGGAAAGCTCGCCTGCAACATCATGGATTTGATGTGCCAATCAGACTTGCTGAAGAGTAGTTCCGCCAAGCTCAAAAAAAACGCTCACGATCAGCTGGAGGTTTATAGGAGTAACATGCACAAGTGGATAGCAAGCTGCGAAACCGAAAATGGCGATGTGGTTTCCATAGGCCACATTGTGCAGAACAACAACGACCATGAATTCTGGCTCCACGTGGAGTTCATGTTCAAGAACGATTATGTCGGAAAGAAGCACGAGGTAAAGATTGAGGGTAAATGGATAAACAATGGCGGCACTGCCAGCAGTAAATCATTCACCTACACCACCGAGGCTACGAATGCCGGCTACATGCCTACACAGGATAAAGCCACCCTCACGCTCAATCCAAACGGTACGATCGTATACACACTTACCGACATCCCATCCTTGACACCAATAGGTATATGGGCGAAAAATAATAAGACAACATACGATAATCTCTGGCTTTACGAAGGCAGTGACCATCTGGAAGATGCCAATCACGGTCGTCTCTCAGAAAAAGGATGCATAGTAACTAATCGACGCAAAATGGAAAGCCATGTTGCCAACGACATGAGCACCACATGTGCGATAGACTACTCTAAGCCTCACGAAATCTACACACGCTACTTCCGTACTGTTGGTAATTATACCAATGAGGATTACAACTGGGAGAACAAACTGTCTAATACCACCAATTTCATCGTGGATTTCCCCGAAAGTATGATCATACCTTGTATGCCAGTGCCAACGAATCTCAATGGTGAGTTCGATGCATGGAATAAGAAGGTGAAGCTTACATGGAACTCTAGCATCGCTAATACAGAGGACGGAAAGTATGACAATGACGGCAATTGGGCAATTTTACGTAAGGATGCCAATGGCAATATTGAGCTCGTCGGCATGGTAGCCCATAAAAATAACGTCAGCTCAACAGATAAATACTCTTTTGAGGATGATAAATTTATCTACGACAAAAGGTACACCTATTTTGTAAGCTATGCCCACAAGGACTGGGGAGAGATATCTGCTCCTGTAAAGAACCTCAACGCTTCCGTAGAAGTGAATACCGAACGTCAGTTCGAAATAAAGGAGTTCAATGTCGAGGGATTGGAAAATTCCGTAAAGGTGTCTTGGAAAATAAATGAACTCAAAGATGCTTCCTCAAATAAGTCTTACAACCTCTACATCAAGCGCAAGAAGGAAGGAGAGGCTGATTGGAGCATCATCCGTACCGAAACAATCAATAACTCAAGGACTCTAAGCGGACATTTCGAGGACAAATCCACCGATGAGAACGGCATAAAGCCTTGTGAACAAGCTCTCTACGGAATGGAAATAGACGTTATGGAGAAAACGTTCTCAAAGGGACTTACTAGTAAGGACCGTTATCCTGCCGCCGTAACGGGCACTACGCATGTTACCTCCGTCACGTCAACCCACGGAGAGCATAGCGGAATGGTGCGCATCAACTGGAATGCGAAGATTGTTGGCAACACTCCAGCCACGTTCGAGCTTCAGCGACGCAAGCTCGGCACCGATGGCGAATGGAGGACCATCTACGCCGTAGAGGGTACTGCCAAGAGCTATTCATACGATGATGTTACCGCAAAGCCTGGCGACTATTACGAATATCGCGTAATATGTACCGTAGCGTGTGGTACAGACGGAAACGGCAACCCGAAAGAGACCAGCAACAGTTTGGAAACCGACGGCTTTGCATTGGCATCAGGCACTGTAAACGGACGCATATACTACGAGTCAGGAACGGCTGTGGATGGCGTCAAGGTAATGCTTGTGCCTAATGGCGAGAGCGACGAATCGCTCTTCCGCTCCATGCGTACAGGAAGCTCTGGTGAGGAGTCGTATATCTCTTGGTACCCAGAAAATGGGCAGGCAGGACTTGAGACTATTATCGGACAAGACAAGCCATGGTCTTTGCAGCTCTTGGTGAAGCCTGCTGTAGTGACAGAAGGCAAGAGTGGCGTATTGGCAAAGATAGGCAAGGGACTGGAACTCGGCGTTGAGGAGCACCAGGCCGAAGAAGAGGCTTACTGCACGCCATACATTAAATATATATCTGAATCGGGAGAATCATATACCGAGAAGTTTGACGATAATGATATGCACCTTGCCGCGGGCAACTGGTATGGCATTACCCTTGCTGCCAACACTGCGAAGTCTGCGTTTACCCTCATGATAACCGACGAGAACGACAACTTCGTAAAGAAGGAGTTCACGTATGGTGACAAGGCGGCTGCGCAGTATTACAGGATGGAGGGCGGTCTTGCCATCGGCGACCAGGAAGCCTCTGCATTCAACGGATGGTTTGACGAAGTGCGTCTCTTCACTCGTGAACTCTCAGAGGCTGACGTAAAGCGTAACTCTTGCCACCCTCTCTCCGGCACTGAGAAGGGCTTGGCTCTCTACTGGACCTTCGATGAGGGCATCAACGGCCAGTCGTACGCCTACGACTACTCTTCTACCGACGGTGTGCGCAACAATCGCCACGGTATCATTACCGACATGCGTTCGTCTTCCGACGTGCCATCGGAAGAGATGTTCTCGCTCTGCAGCTTCACTGACCAGGATGGTAACTACACAATCACTGGTGTGCCATTCTCTGGCGACGGCAGAAGCTACTCTATCGTGCCTTCACTCGGCATCCACAAGTTCAACCCAGCGAGCGTAAGCCGTATGGTATCGGTAAACTCAATGGTGCATAATGCCGTTGATTTCAAGGACATCTCAAGCTTCAAGGTAAGCGGAACCATCTGGTATGAGAACACCAATGTTCCAGTAAAGGAAGCTATGATATATGTTGATGGCACTCCAGCTTCAAAGGACGGTGAGTCTGTGAAGACAGATGAGAATGGAGAATTCGTGGTTGATGTACCTATCGGCGACCACTTCGTGTCAGCAAAGCTGCAGGGCCACACCTTCGTTGATGGCGGTCGCTTCCCTGTGGATAAGGATGAAGTTGGCACACGCTATACATTCACAAAGGAAATCTCAGGTCTCCGTTTCTTCGACAATACGCTCCTAACGGTGGCTGGTCGTGTTGTTGGTGGCAAGATTGAAGGCGACAAGCCTATAGGTTTTGGTAGCAGCGAGGCGAACATCGGTGCTGCAGAAATCCGACTCAGCATAGCCAACGACAACTACAAGCATTACCTGAACGTGAAGGAAGTCAAGGACGAGGCTTCCGTAAGCTACGATCCTTCTGACACGGAACTGACACTCCAGCAGGGTAGTAGTTATGTGAACAGCAGTGCGAAGGTCGGCGCAAAGCAGGGCAGCAACCCTGATGAGTGCAAGTACATTACCATTCATACCGACAGCGAAAACGGAGAGTTTGCTGTGAAACTCCCTCCATTGCTCTACAAGGTGGAAAGCGTGAAGACGAAGAGCTACGATCTCAGCGACCGCACATTCTCTGACATCGATGCTACGAACGCCAACTTAACCCAGACAGACAGTCTCGAGATCAACAAAAGTCTTGAGAGCTTCGACTACAATGCCAAGTGGGTTTATGCCCATAAGGCAACACCTGTGCTGCACGTTGAGCAGGTAAGGAATAGCGAAGAACCGGATATGGATGTCAATGATGACAATCCATGGGACGGACACTTCGGTGACTCCGTGTTCAAGGGTATAGAAATCAATACAAAAGGTGAGGAGAAAGAATTTGAAGTAAAGCTTTACGACATTGATCCTGATACAAAGGCAGTGAAGTACCAGTATGGAAAACCTATCTTCACTCAGCTCGCTCGATATAAATTCCATATACAGGAATACGAGGAATACTTCAACAAGGACGCCGACATGACGGCTAAACTTACAGACGAGACGAAATGGGTGCGCAGCATCGTACCTGTAGCAGGCGACTCATTGACCATCAAGAACGAGCTTGCTACGACTGCCGTGGTGGATTCCATTACTTACGAATACTTAACAAGTCTTGACAACGGCAAGTTGGGACTTGACGAGAATGGTGAGGCGGACTATACTTTCCAGGCTGGATTCCCATACCTTGTCGGCGACCATAGTCGTGCCTTCAGCATCTCTTATGATGGTGATGCCCAGCAATGGAATGGATTTACCAAAGGCATCGTGCTGGGTAACATCCCTAAGGGCAACAACTTTGTCACTGAAGCGCCTGACAAAGTGACCATGATTCTGCGTCATCCGGGTGGCTCTTCATCAAGTGCGACATGGACAGAGGGCACAACGAAAACGACGTTCTACAGCCAGGATAGGCGCTTTTATAATAAAGACGGAACAAAATTCACCATTAAAGCTGGACTAAACACGAAACTAATAGCTGGTGGTCCTGCTACCGGAATTATAATAGAAACTAATTACGTAGCCAGTAAGTTGGGGGGTGTCAATATTGAAGGTACTGTCGGCACTAAGCAAACCGAAACTGTTACGACTACTGTAACCGATGCTATCACCACGAAGAATGAAAACTGGTATGTAGGAAATATGGGTGATATATTTGTGGGATCAAGTGCTAACACCATCATTGGTGAAGCCGCTGATGTTACCATAAAGAAGCAGCTGGATGGAACTTACAAGCTTGTTACGGAGGACGTCATGACCATGAGTACGAAGTTCACCACAAGCTTTGTATATACGCAATATCATATTATCAATGTTCTTATTCCACAGCTTGAGAAACTTCGTAATGATCTCATTGAGCCAGAGGTCAACGATACAACAACAAGACTTAAGAATAAGTACCGATATGTTTCCCTTGTGCCTAACGATCACCCTGACTTTGGCAAGAAAGAGTACGTGGCAATAGTAGATCCAGCCCCAGGATCTACAGAGACGGTTAGAAATGAGGTGGAAAACTACAACAACCAGATCGATACATGGATTAAACACCTGAAGGAAAACGAGCAAGCAAAGATCAATGCCATAGAGAATTGTCAGGACAAGGTCAAAAACTATTCGTTTGACGGCGGTACATCACATACGCATACTTACTCTAAGTCCACTACCAACACGGACGCTGTTGTAGGAAGCTTGAAGGTTACAGTCTTCGGTGGCTTCACTGCAGGCCACCAGAATAGTGGATCGGGTTTCATAAACGAAACAATAATTGAGGGTGGATCGCAGAATGCTTGGGAAGACGGCGATGGTAAAACGGATGCATCCACATTCAGCTACACGCTTGCCGAAAGCGGTTTGGACTATCTCTCCGTGGATGTTTATGAGGACACAGAAGACAAATTTGGTCCTATCTTCGTGACACGTGGCGGCGTGACAAGTTGCCCTTACGAGGATGAATATCGTCCGCGCTATGTGGACAAGGATATAGTCCTTTCAGCAAAGACTGTCAAGGGCGAGGACCCTCAGATCGAGATTGAAAATCCGATTATTACGGGCGTACCGAGTGGACAGTCTGGTATTCTGAAACTGAAACTCACAAACATCTCTCCTCTGAAAGACATCACCACTTTCACCCTTGGCTTCGTGCAACCATCGAATAAGGACGGCTTGCAGCTCTTCGTGGATGGCGCACCAGTACAAGGTGGAATCTCTATAGCTCTTACCCCAAATGTGGCGGTAACCAAGACTGTGGAAGTCAAGCAGATAGATCCTGACGTTCTGGAATACAAGGACATCACGCTGAGATTCTCTTCAACGTGCGCCCCAAAGACCACTTTCGACACGGCAAGCTTCAACATCAGCTTCCTGCCATCAGGCGCAAGCATCAAGTTGGGATCAAGTGTGGATCGCGTCAACTCGAACACGAAGGATGACCTGAAACTCTATCTCTCGGACTACAACATCAACTCTAATACGCTCGATCGTATTGAACTGCAGTATCGCATGGGCAACGGTTCGTGGACAACGCTCAAGACCTTCGTAAAGGAAGGCGACGAGCGTCTCAATGATGGTTCTGGCAACTACGCGAAGCTCATGACCTTAGGCAGCAGCGAGGAGACAAAGCATCTCGCATTCAATGTGCCACTGCAAGACAGCAACAAGTACTCTGACGGCATTTACGAGTTCCGTGCGCAGACTGTTTGCCTGGCAGGCAATAATAAAGGAACAGAGATACGCAACGAGAGTGAGACTATCACCATAGTTCGCGACGTCCATTCTCCGCAGCCTCTGGGTAATCCAACGCCTTCAAACGGCGTGCTCGGAGTGGGCGACGACGTTTCCATCACGTTCAATGAGGATATCCTGAAAGAGAACATCGTGAAGGGTACGAACATTGTCGTAACCGGTGTGCTCAACGACAGCAAGCTCGACCATGATGTGGCAGCTGCATTCTCTTCTGCTGGCGGCGTGGCAAGAACCCAGTCTGCCATCGACCTCTCACAGCGTAGCTTCACCATCGGCGCATGGATATACTGCGACGGCGCAGGCACTCTGCTCACTCATGGCTCTGCCGACAACAAGCTTACCCTCGCACTCACTGCCGACAAGCATCTCTCTGCAAACATCGGCGGCAAGGAAGGTCTGTCGGAAGACGCAGTGCCATTGCAGAAGTGGATATATGTGACAATGGCTTACAGCAATGATGGCTCTGACCTCACACTCCACTATGCTTACGACAGTACTGAAAAGAGCTTTATTATTAATAATGTAGAGGAATACTTTGGCAACGGTTCTCTCTCATTGGGCGGCTTCACGGGTCGCATGCACGAACTGACTCTCTGGAACAGGGCAATGACTTGGTCAGAGATGAAGGTAGGCATGGACGTAACGAAAAACCGCTACACGCCAGACCTCATCGGCTACTGGCCTCTGAACGAAGGTCACGGCGCTGTGGCAGAGGATTTCTCTCGCAACCGCAACATGACGCTCCCTGGCACCAACGCTTGGGCTATGGCTACAGAGAACTTCCATGCCGAGACAGACAGCGAACACTTCCTTATCATCCCTGTAATGGAATCGCTTCACAATGACGAAAGCTACGTCATAGAGGAATGGTTCCGTGCCGATGAAAATAGCAATGACTCTGAGGCTACGCTCCTTGCATTCAGCAATGGTAAGTTCAGCATTGAGCTCAACGCTCAGGGCAACATGGTTCTTGGTTTGGAAAATGCAAGCAAGACCATCAGTAGCAAGAACTGGCGCGACGGACAGTGGCATCACCTCGCCGTGGCTACACGATTGTCAACGACTGGCGTTAGCTCAATCCTTGTCGATGGCAATACAATACATCAGCTCCCTGCTGCTTCAACACCTGCCTTCCAGACAGACTTCCTCTGGGCTGGCGGCGCAAAGGAAGACGAAAATAACGTGAAAACCCTGAAGGGCGGTATCGATGAGGTGCGCGTATGGAAGGGTATTCGCACCGTTGGCGCCATAAAGCAGGAAATGTACAACCGCATCCGCGCCGTGGATGAACCAAGCCTTAAAATCTATTATCCGCTTGAGAAGGCAGATTTGGGCGATTCGAAGGTTCTTGAAGTTCAGTCATGCACGCTGAATCAGGCTAAGGATGCTGCCACAAGTCTTTACGATAAAGCCATCACGATAACTACTGAAGGCAGTCTCGGCATGAAGGCGGCAAAGGTTATGGAGGATGTTGATTTCAACTTTGTTGCCAACGAGCGCAAGATAGTGATCACTCCTGAGGCTGACCCTCAGCGCATGGAAGGATGCACGCTGACATTCAAGACACAGTATATTCAGGACGGAAACGAAAACTATGCCGACGACGTTACGTGGACAGCTCTCGTACAGAGAAACAAGCTCAAGTGGGAGAACAATAGCGTTAGCCTTCGCAAGCAGGGCACTGTACCTGCCGTGGCATCAGTTACACTGGTTAACCGTGGCAACACGCGTCAGGACTATGTCATCACGGGTATGCCTTCATGGCTCTCACTGAGTGCCGAGGCTGGTAGCATTGAAGCTCTCTCAAGCAAGACTCTTGATATGACCATTGACGGTGGCACTCCAGTGGGCAAGTACGAAACCGTGCTTTACCTTATGGGTGAGGATGGCATAAGCGAACCGCTTTATGTTTCACTCACTTCTGCTGGCGATGTACCTGAATGGGCTGTCAATCCAGGCAAATACGAGACGAGCATGAACATTGTGGGACGCATAAAGATAGACGGTAATTTCTCTACCGACGAGGAGGATATGCTGGCGGCATTCATAGGAACGGAATGTCGTGGCGTGGCTCGTCCGATGTATGTGAGCCGTGACGATGCTTACTATGTCATGCTGAACATCTACGGCAATGGCAATGAGGGAAACAAACCTATTACCTACAAGCTCTACGATGCTTCCACTGGCATTGTATATCCTACGATAAGCGCTGGCGAGTACTCTTCAAAGGTTGCCCAGTTCGTTTCCGATTGCATCGTGGGTAGCGTGACACAACCTGTAATCTGGACTCCGCTCAACGATGTGGAACAGAATGTTGTTATGCACGAAGGATGGAACTGGCTCTCACTCTATGTAAGACCTGACTACAAGTCCGTGGCTGATGTCTTTGGCGACAATCTCCAGCGCGTTGACCTCGTTAAAGACCAGAAGTTAAGCTATGAGGTCGGTTGGGGTGGAGACCTTACCACAATGGTGGAGACATCGATGTACAAGGTGAAGGTGAACGATTCCAAGGATAACTTCGTATTCGTGGGCAAGCAGATAAAGACTGAGGACGTGGCGATTACACTCAAGCCACAGTGGACTTGGATAGGCTATCCTTCGACAACGGTGATGTCTGTCACTGAGGCTTTGGCAGGCGCTAATCCTCTGAACGGCGATGTGGTGAAGAGCCAGACGGAGTTCAGTATGTACGACAACAACGCTTGGATCGGTACGCTCTCAACGCTCAATCCGAGTCAGGGATATCTCTATTTCTCAAGCGTACAAGACCAGACAACCAAGCAGTTCAGCTATCCTGCACCAACAGCAGCTGAAAGAATCTCTTACGCAAAGCGCATGAAGCAAACAGTTGATGACAATGCAGACGGCAGCGGAATCACAATGCAGGATGCTACGGGCGATCTTGGCAAGTTTGAGAACAACATGTCGGTGGTGGCTGTTGTCAAGGATGGTGATGAAGTCGTTTCTGACGCTGTGGTCAAGATGTATGGCATTGACGGCGAGTGCGTAAGCATTGACGCAAGTGTACTCGACTCTCTCCACTTCATAACCATCGGCGGCAACAATGGTGGCGAACTGCTCCGCATCACTGTTCAGCGCAACAATGGCAACGAACTGCTTCTCACGCAGACGATGACCTTCCAGGCAGACGCGATATTCGGAACCGTATCAAAGCCATTCGTGATCCAAATGTCGGATGCTGACGGCATCTATCGCATACACTCAGATGGTACTGACGACGATATCTACGACGTCAGTGGTAAGCGCGAAACCGACAGCTATCGCGGTGTAGTGATAAAGCGCGGTAAGAAGTACGCGAGAAAGTAATATAGAATGAATAAAACGTACAGTTTGTGTAATCCACAGATTGTACGTTTTGTTTTTATATAGGAAACAATATACGATTTGGCACATGAACCACTGATTATATTTTTAACCGCAGATTGGCTTTCCGCTTCGCGCCGCCTTCCTTCGGTTCAACCTAATTTATATTTATAATTAAACCAAACTGACCACTTAAAGTTTTATTTTCGAACACGAATTGCACGAATTACACTAATCTATACATAAGTATTATAAGTATAATTTATTGACAAATATGCGTTTATTGACTTTCAATAAATTTAACTTATTGTACTTATTTCAAACATCTGAATTAGTGAAATTCGTGCAATTCGTGTTCGAAAATAAGAAATTATTGTGTTCATATTATCTGCGCGATCTGCATAATCTGCGTGAATTTGGTTGAATCTGCGGTTTAATAAGTTATGTGCCAAATCGTATATTGTTTCCTGTTTTTATATAACACCCAACAATCCACTTGGTTAAAAAAGAACTCCGATTACATTTGCGTAGTCGGAGTTTCTTTATGCCACAGCTTTTTTGTGGGTATTCATACTAAAAACTTGCAAAACGTAAAAAAATCGCATTGTTTTTGCACTTTTTGACGTTTTGCAAGTAATATTTCGGCTTTTTTTGTGCAACTTTGCGCGGTTTTATTAATATTCCCTTCATGAGAAAATATATCCTTTCCATTGCATTATCCCTGTTTTTTGTTCTGCTTTTCAGTCAGTGCAGCGACAGAGAAGATGCTGTTGCCGCCGGCTATGGGAAAGAATACCCACGAACCAAGGAGGCGATTGCCATCATAGATAGTTGCATGAGCTTCATGCAGACAGATCCTACGCGGTCGCACCAGATAATAGATTCAGTTTGCAACGCCAAGCTCATGTCGCCACAGCGTTGCGACTTTTACCACGCCACGGTGCTTTTTGAGGGAGAGGAGAATCCAGACAGCGCACTCGCCATCTGCAACAAGCTTCTCAACTCCCCCTCTCATAACGGAAACGGAGAAGTCTTTGGCAATGATAAGTTCCTGGAAGAGGAACTCTGCGTGCTTGCTTCGAACATCGCACTTTCCATCAGTCGCTACCTCGAAACCCTTGAATATGCCAATCGCGGCATTGCCATCTGTCATGGTCAGGAGCTTATGAACTATGACGAGGCAATGATGATGGGACGCGTTGGTCAGGCGGAGCAGATGCTTGGACGTACGGATGAGGCGAAGAAGACATACGCGGAGGCTAACAAGTTGCTTGAAGGCGACAAGACTTTCGGTGGACTCATTGCACGCATCTCCTTGATGAAGAAGCAGTCGTCGCTATATTCCGATGCAAAGGAATACGACAAGGTGATAGCCATCTGCCACGAAGCGCTTGCTCTCGTGCAAGACTTCCACCGCGATCCTTCTTCCGTGGAACCTCGTCCAGAGACAATGGCAAAGTCCGGAGATGCCACTCGCGAATTTGCGGATTTCTACGAAAGCCAGATGTATAGCAGGATAGCGCATGCTTATTACAACAAGATAGACGCCTCCAGCTCCCCTGAGAGGGGAGGGTATATGGACTCATTGAATCACTATCTCGACAAATGGGAGCAGACAGAGAGCCATAAATCGCCTGTGAACCTTGCAAACACCATGCGCGAACTCTACTTCACAGGCAGGAAAACGCAGTTCAACGAAGCAAAGGATGCCGTGGCTAACCTTTACAAGGGTGACAGCATAGTTACTGACTACGTGGATTATCTCTCGCTCCTTGCCGAGGATGCCGCCTCGCGCCATGACCTCCAGGCAAGCAGCAACTATCTGCAAAGGGCACTTGCCATAAGCGACAGTATCCGTCAGCAAGAGACGTTACGCATGCTTTCCGAGCAGATTGCTATCCATGTCGTGCAGCAACAGCAGCTTGCGCAGCAAGAGTCTGAACATAATGCTTCGCGCTATAAACTCATTATAGCCATCATCGTCATCATCGCAGCGGCAGGCATTGCCATCGCTATCCTTCGTCGCAGAAACAAGGAAAAGGAGGAAATACTTCAAATGACGCAGCAAGATCTCATAGAGACCAAGGAGGAGGTGAACGACTTCATCCAGCAGTTGGAAGAAGCGAAGCAGGAGAAGCAGGCAAAGGACATGCAGGGACTTTACGACCGCATCGAGCAAGTGCTAAGGGACAAGCAGCTATACCTCAATCCAGACTTCAGCACCACCATGCTTGCCGAGGAACTGAACACCAACCGCTCGTTCATCTCCGCGTGCATCAACACCATCACCGGCAAGTCCTTCCGCACATGGCTTGCAGAATACAGGCTGAAACTATTCCTTGAGAAGCAAAGTGAAAACCCAGAAACACCGATAGACCTGCTCCTCACGCAGTGTGGCTACAAGGATCAATCCACCTTCCGCCGACAGTTCAAGGCAACCTTCGGCATGACTCCGTCGGAGTATAGGAGAAATTTGGAGGGTTGAAATGTTGAATCAACTATACAATGTGATAAAAATATAGTAAAACCAAAAAACATAAATTACAAAAAGACATGCACACCTTATATATAAGATGTGTAAATTTGTGCCAATTATTAACAACTAATGGCAAAACAGAAACTATATCCCAAATCTCAGAATATGCACAAAAGAATCTTTGCGAGTCTTGTACTCCTAATGATGGTCTGCTGCGTCTTCGCGCAGTCGTCAAAGCTTTCGCCTGCAACGCAGCTCCTCCTTTCAGAGTATGCTGATGTTACTCCAAAGGGCAAGTTTAAGGCAGCAGCCGTTAAGGACAGTTCACATCGTGTGCTCACCATCGTCCTCCTCAACGAGGGCGCTGATGTCAGCGACGAAACCTTCAGTTCGCTCGGCATTGAGGTCGTGAAACGTCGCGGCACAGTCGTCTTTGCCAATGTTCCCGTAAACCGCCTTGTGGCTCTCGCCGATGTGGAAGGCATCCGCAGCATCAATGCTGGTGGTAAGACTACCACATACAATGACCATGCTCGCCAGAACACCATGGTTGACCAGGTTCATGAGATGACCAAGGAGAACAGCTCCGTTGCCGATGTGTCGGAGAAGTTCCGTGGCAAGGGCGTGCTCGTGGCTGTCATCGATGCAGAGATAGACTTCGGTCACCCTGCCTTCCGCGATGCCGATGGCAAGTCGCGCGTCAAGAAGGCAATGAAAGTAGAGTTTGACGATTATGGTAAAGTCGTACACGAAGTGACCATCAATCAAGATCAGATAGACGAGTCTCTTGAGGTAGCAGATATTCCTGCAGAAGTTGGACATGGCACTCATGTGGCTGGCATTGCTGCCGGCTCTACTGCCGCTCTTGCTGACGATGACCCAGCAAAGAAACTCTACGGTATGGCTCCGGAGGCAGATTTGCTTTTTTATGAAGGCTATAAGGATTTTACCCCTCAAACACTCTTTGCCATCAGCGATGCATTCGACATTGCCGACAAGGAGCAGCGTCCTCTCGTCATAAACATGAGCTTCGGTAGTATCAGCGCACTGACGGACGGTACCGACGACTTCAGTATGGGATATGCAGAACTCATTAAGCAGTACGACATGGCGGGAAAGGTGATCTGCGTTGCTTCGGCAAACAATGGTGATTACCCAACCGCGGCAATCTTCCAGTGTGAGAGACCTATAGCAGCCGACGGCGACTGGACACTGCAGAAGAAGATAGCATGCGCTCCGTCAGGTGAGCCTGACCAGATAGAGGACATTCCATTCCCTGTATATACATTGTGGGATGATATCAGTTTCTACAGTTCCGATGCAAGAGAGTTTGCCGTGAAATACGATTTCGTTAATCATGAAACCAAGGAGATTATCGCATCTACCCCTTTGTTGACATTGGATTACATAGAGCAATTGCACGGACAGCCTCTTGCCCTTGAAGCCGAAGGAGGGGAGAATGGCGATTATACGGTAGTCATGGGATGTGCAACTCAGCTCAGTGCTGCAAATCGTTTATATCATTCGATTACGCTGGGACAGGCTATGTTCGCAGTGCCTGTACGCATGGTGGCAAACATCTATACCAAGGAGACTGGCATGACCATCAATACCGCCGTGGAGGGTACCATTGTCCTCAAGGTTATGGATGACACAGAAGGCATCTATGCCGAGCCTGACTTCGATGGCAGCCTGAATGAATATGCCTCAACGGAGAACGTCATTTCCGTAGGTTCATACCAGTCGCATGAGAATTTCATCAACTATATGGGTGAAGTTAATAAGCAGTATGATCAACCTGTTGGAGCCATCTCGCCATTCTCAAGCTACCGTACTGAGAAATACGGTCTTCCTGGTCCTTACATCATCGCACCTGGTTGCCATATCATCTCTGCTTACCATCACAATCTTAAAGACCCTGAAACAGATGAGCTGACAGACGAAGCTTTCAGCGTTACAAACTACAATGGCGTGGATTATCAGTGGGGACACATGGCCGGCACATCAATGGCAAGCCCTGCCGCTGCGGGCATCATCGCCCTCTGGCTCCAGGCTGACCCAACGCTCACCGTTGCCGACGTGCGCAAAGTCCTCAAGGAGTCTGCCGACTACGACAAGTTCTGTGAGGCAGAGCCAGCGCGTGTTGGTGTGGGCAAGATCAACGCCCTTCGCGGACTTGAGTACATCCTTTCCACATCAGGCATCAAGACCGTAGGCGCCGACAGCAACTGCCACGCCACAAAGCGTCTTGACTCTCGCGGAAACATCGTCATCGAGAAAAATGGTCAGCTCTACAATGTAGTAGGAACAAGGATTGCACAATAAAAGTTCAAAGATTCCGCAGCTTCTCGACAACATCGGCGATATCAACCTAAGCGATATCGGTGTCAACTACTAATTTTATTTTTTGGAACCTTTCATTAAACATTAAATAAAAACATTATGAAAAAGTATCTTTACACACTGCTCTTCATGGCAGTAGCACTCTTCAGTGCAGCAGCAATGGTATCTTGTGGCGACGACGATGATGATGACATCGTCCCTGGTGGTGACCCTAACACTAACACAAAGGAAATGCGCTCGCTCTATTTCTATGACAATGGCAACCAGTATCTGAACAGACAGTACAAGCTGACAGTAGGCTCAGAGACTATCACCATTAAGGTAGATGACCTCAAGAAGGTGACTGAGGTTCCTGAGGCTATTCAGAGTCTTACAAAACTCCATGTAAGTGTCGCTAATCAAGATGGCTTGGCTTACAGTATTTACAACTACGAGATTCCAGCCGACAAGCATGGTGCCGTTACATTAAGTATGGACTATTCTGTCAAGGACGGTGTGGAGCTTCCAGATGAGATGGACTTCTTCGTTGGCGCTTGCTCAATCTTGGGCGATGGAAACAGTCTTTCAATAGATGGCAAGACTTATTTGAAGGAAGGAGTATCAAAGGACAAACTCCAGTACATCCTTGACACATTCAATGGCCCTATTGCAGAAGGCAAAGTGAAATAACATTGTGGGAGTCCCATGTTTCCTTATGTAAGAAGGAAAGTTGTCATCCTCGGTGGGAAAGTTTTCCTTCGTAGGGAAGGAAAGTTTTCCTTGGGCAAAAAACGAAGTCGGGAAAATCAATAAATCGGACTTATTATACTTATAAACAAATAAGAGATAAGTTTTATAAGTTTAATTTATTGACAAATATTTCATGAAAAATATAGGATTTTAGTACAAAAAAGGGAAGACTTGAAGCCTTCCCTTTTTTGTTTTATTGATAATTATTGGTGTCCGATAAATATTAATGTTACATACTTATCAATTCAGAACTGTCTGCGATGCGGCTCTCAATTAGGAGAAGCGACGGGTAATGTTGGATCCTTTCCAGGGATCGGTTTGTTAACAAAAACCAAACATGATGAGGATGGCAATAATTGTATCCATAGT
>JAKSLI010000057.1 GCA_024401305.1 Bacteroidaceae bacterium
CTTATGGACATGCCTTGCACCGTTTATATGGGTGCTCTCGATGTTCAGCGTCAGCATGTCAATGTAGAGCGCATGAAGATGCTCGGAGCAACGGTAGTTCCTGTTGAGAGTGGCAACAAGACTCTCAAGGACGGCACAAACGAAGCTATCCGCGATTGGTGCTGCCATCCGGCTGATACATTCTATATCATCGGTTCTACCGTTGGTCCTCACCCATATCCGGAGATGGTTGCACGCTTGCAATCAGTTATCTCTGAGGAGATTAAGTGGCAGCTTCAGGAGAAGATTGGTCGCGACTATCCAGACTATCTCATGGCTTGCGTCGGTGGCGGTTCCAATGCAGCCGGTACTATCTACCATTACCTCAACGATGAGCGCGTGAAGATCATCCTCGGCGAGGCTGGTGGTATGGGCGTTGATACCGACAAGACAGCCGCTTCTATGCAGGTTGGTACTATGGGTATCCTCCACGGTTCTCGCATCCGACTCATGCAGACAGAGGACGGTCAGATCATCGAGCCTTATTCTATCTCTGCCGGTCTTGACTATCCAGGCACTGGTCCTATGCACTGCAACCTCTACGACCAAGGTCGCGCACAGGTTCTTCCTGCCAACGACGACGAGGCTCTCCGCGCAGCTTTCGAACTGACTCGCATGGAAGGCATCATCCCAGCCCTTGAATCTGCTCATGCCCTTGCCCTTCTTCCTAAGGTGGCGCCGCAGTTCACAAAGGAAGATGTCGTAGTTCTTACAGTCTCAGGTCGTGGCGACAAGGATTTGGATACTTATCTTAAGAATCAGTAGCGACCCCCTAGCCCCCCAAGGGGGAACTTTTAATAGTCTTTTCCCAATAATATAATCTACAAATAGTATTTAGCACAAAATAAATTCATCCCCCAAAACATATAAAAATTCCCCCTTCGGGGGCTAGGGGGTCTTGCTTTATGTACCACTACCATACCGCATCCAAGAAGATTCTCGGTGACTTGAACACACCGGTTTCTGCATACATGAAGATTCGTGACGACTATCCGCAGTCGGCTCTAATGGAATGTTCCGACTATCATGGCGGCGAGAACTCACGTTCCTTCATCGGTGTGCATCCTATCGGTTCCGTTGCCATCGAGCATGGCATGGGTATCTGCCGATATCCAGACGGAAAACATACTCAGCACGAGATAAACGCAGAATATACTTCCGCATCGCTCATCAATGAGTTCCTCGCTTCCTTTACCATAGAGGGCGAGAACACTGACTGCTGCGGACTCTTCGGCTACACATCTTTCAATGCCGTTCGCTATTTTGAGAACATCAATGTGAAGGACGAGACACAGGCGCAGAACGATGCTCCAGACCTCCTCTATATATTATATAAGGATGTCGTTGTCTTTGACCATTTCCGCAACGAGATGATTATCATTGAGTTGCTGGCTGAAGGTGAACCTGACGACCTTGACGTTCTTGAGAAGGACATCAACAATCGCAAGCTTCGTGCTTACGACTTCCATCCAGTAGGCGACTATTGGTCAACACTCACCGACGAGGAGCATAAGGCAAACATCCGTCAGGGCATCAAGCACTGTCTTCGTGGCGATGTCTTCCAGATAGTCCTTGCCCGCCGTTTCAAGCAGAAGTATGAGGGCGACGACTTCAAGCTCTATCGTGCTCTCCGCAGCATCAATCCTTCGCCATACCTCTTCTATTTCGACTTTGGCGGCTTCCGCATCTTCGGCTCTTCGCCAGAAACCCACTGCCGCATAGAAGGTGATAAAGCCTACATCGACCCTATCGCCGGCACCACAAAGCGTACTGGCAATGCAGAGCAAGACCGTAAGAATGCCGAGTACCTCCGCAACGACCCGAAGGAAAACGCGGAGCATGTCATGCTCGTGGACCTTGCCCGCAACGACCTCTCGCGCAACTGCCACGATGTTCATGTCGATTTCTATAAGGACATGCAGTTCTATAGCCATGTCATCCACCTCGTTTCTCGCGTGAGCGGTACTCTCGACGAGGGTGCAGATCCTATCAAGGCGTTCATAGACACCTTCCCTGCCGGCACTCTCTCAGGTGCTCCGAAGGTTCGTGCCATGCAGATCATCTCCGAACTTGAACCACACAACCGTGGTGCTTACGGTGGTTGCATCGGCTTCATCGGCTTCGATCGCTCGCTCAATCAGGCAATTACCATCCGTACCTTCGTCTCTCGCAACAACGAACTCTGGTTCCAGGCTGGAGGCGGTATCGTGGCAAAGAGCAACGAAGAGTATGAACTTCAGGAAGTTAACAACAAGCTCGGCGCATTGCGCAAGGCTATATTAATGGCGGAGGACATGTAATGAAAATAGTAATCATCGACAACTACGACTCATTCACCTACAACCTGAGTCACCTCATAAAGGAACTTGGCGCAGATGTTACCGTTTATCGTAACGACCAGTTCGAGCTCTCGCAGCTTGAAGAGTTCGACAAGATAGTTCTCTCTCCAGGTCCAGGCATCCCTTCCGAGGCAGGTCTTCTCCTCGATGTCATCAAGACCTACGCTGGCAAGAAGCCTATGCTTGGCGTTTGTCTCGGCCATCAGGCTATCGGCGAAGCCTTCGGCGGCAAGCTCACCAACCTCTCTACCGTCTTCCATGGCGTGGCAACAGAAGGCACAAACCTCAATAACAGCCCAATATTCAACAATATCCCAGAGCGCTTCACGATGGGCCGCTACCATTCTTGGGTTGTTGACACCGACGGTTTCCCTGATTGCCTTGAAGTAACAGCCCTCTCAGAGGAAGGACAAATCATGGCTCTCCAGCACAAGTCGCTGCCTATCTACGGTATCCAGTTCCATCCCGAGAGCGTTCTTACCCCTGATGGCAAGCAGATGCTCAAGAACTTCCTTGAAGTATAGCCTGCGAGAGCCGGTTATTTCATTGATACTATTTTGTCATTTTGGGCGGAGTTTCTCGTAACTCTATGGGTTACGGATAGAAACTCAGCGGGAAACGACTAAAAACTCATAGACTTTTTACCAAAAACTCATAGAGATATTATGCAAAACTCTATGAGTTTTTTTATGCCTTTCTAACACGCACATTATCAGATGCTTACAAAAAGTCCCCTCTTGCCGTTTTATAGGCAGGAGAGGACTGATACTATTTTGTCAGAAAGATAAGGGAAACAGGGACTCTTAGAAATGATTTAAGAGTCAAAAACTCCATTTTTGCGCATTTTTTTGCCTGATTATTTTGTTGTTTGTCAGATATTTATTAATTTTGTCGCGATTATTGTATCTTCTAGGGGAAATAGAAACTAAATAACAAATACAATGAAACAAAGATTACTCAAATCATGGCTGCTCATGATGTACCTTCTGTTTGGAGTAGGAACGAGTTGGGCGGAATCAAGTATCGAGGTTATTTCGTCGATAAGCACATCTTCGACTATCACCATTGACAATGATGCGATTAAAGTTGGCGTCATGTCAATAACTGGTACGAAAGGATCATCGAATGCTCCGGTTTTCAACTATAATTCTACAGATGGCGTAGATCTTCGCTTTTACAAGGGAAGTTCTGTTACCTTTGCTATAGCTGAAGGCTACAAGATTGAAAGTATAGTATTCAACAAAACATTGGATGGATCAGGTACTTATACTTCTGCAAACAAGAATACTTTTAATAATAACCTCTCTACAAATGTAGGAACATTCAAGGATGGAGAGTGGACTGCGCCTTTAGACGGAAATACGACAAGTGTAACATATTCATGTGGCTCCACGTCAAACGTAACAAAGCTGATTTACTCAATAACTGTTACATATTCTTCTGTAGGTAGCACACCTACTCCTACAAGCTATAGCGTTATCATAGCTAACAATATAGCTAACGGTACAGTAACAGCTAGTCCTACTTCGGCTGCAGCCGGTACGGAGGTTGCTCTTACTGCAACTCCTGCCTCTGGCTATGAATTTGGCGCTTGGAATGTAACCAATGCTTCAACAAATGCGGCAATCACTGTTACTGACAACAAATTCAAAATGCCAGCAGCTAATGTTAATGTAAGTGCTACGTTCAACGAGATTCAGTCGTCAACTCCTGATGGTACTACTAGTGAAACATATAACTTTGCTGCCTTCACATCTGGTCAAGATGTTACTCTCAATGCAACAAACTTCACTATCACTCTTAGAAAGAATGCTGGAACAAGTAATCCTGCATGGGTAGATGGTGCAAAAGAAGCTCGTGTCTATGCCAAAGGTTCTATTGAGGTGACTTCAACAAAGAATATTGTCAAGATCGTTTACAACTATGTTGTGAATGCTAATAAAAATGGTGTTGCTCCTTCTGTGATTGGAGCTGCTGGTGCGAATAATCCGGGTTCTTGGGATGCTGACGCTAAAACTTGGGACGGCTCAGACAAGACTGTTACACTTACTACAAGTGGTGATGCAGGAAATATTGGCTTCAAGAGCATAACTGTTTATTTGGAGGATTCTGATGAAGGCGGCGAAACTCCTGTAGAGGTAATGCCTATTCCAAACTTCATTAAGACAGCAGCGCTCAGCCTTAATGTCGGAGATGAGGCATACGATGTTCGCAACTGTTTGAACATTCCTGCTGATTATGATGCAGATACTTACTCTATCACAACTACTATTAATGGTCTTACTCAGAAAGATGGCGAATTTGCATGTGTATATCCATATCTTGCATTCCAGAAGGCTGGAGAATACACTGTGACAGTTACAGCTGCCGCTGTGCCAGAAAAGTATGCTGCAACAACTGGCACAATCAAGGTTACAGTGAAGTCTGATGCTCCAGTAGAACTTGCTGGTGAAGGTGGAGGTACAGAGGCTTCTCCTTATGATGTAACACGTGCTCTTGACTATATCGCAAAGAAGCAGGATGCTACTGTAGATGTGTATGTAGAAGGTATCATCTCTGGTATCAAGTCTATTGATGTATCAAAGTATGAGAGAGCCCAGTACTATATCTCAAAGGATGGTTCTGCGAACAGCCAACTCTACATTTTCAACGGCTATTATCTTAATGGTGAGAAATTCACCGCAAACGATCAGATAAAGGTGGGCGACAAGGTTGTTGTTTGCGGTAAACTTAAGGATTATAGCGGAACAAAGGAGATGGACGCCAACAACAAGATTGTTAAGCATGAGGCATCAACTACTCCTGTAAAAGTTACTCCAACTCTCAAGTTTACTCCAACTGCGGTTACTGCTTATCTTGATGCAAAGGACGAATTTACAGCACCAGAGCTTTCAAATGAAAAGAATGTAGCTGTAACATATTCTTCATCTGATACAGGCGTAGCAACGGTCAATGCTTCTACTGGTGCAGTAACTATCGTTGCTGCCGGTGAGACTACTATCACTGCAAGCTTCGCAGGTGACGACGAGTACAATGAGGCTTCTGCATCATACACTCTTACCGTAAAGGCAACTAAACCTCAGGGCATGGCTATCGTGGCTGAATACAATGGTGCATGGTATGCTGCAGTTCCAGAATTAAGCAGCAAGAAACTTGTGGCTGTTGAGGTAGCGGTAATTGACGGAAAGGTTTATTATGATGGCGACAAGACAATTGCTTGGGCGTATGACGAGGCTAATGGCACATTCGTGACAGAAGACGGCAAGTATCTTGCAAAAACAGGTACTGGTACAGACGTTACTCTATCTGAAGAGTCAGGCAGTATTACATGGTCTGTTGGCACTAATGGCATAGTTAATACAACTACAAATGATCGCGTCCTCATTTATAGAAGTGGTGTAGGCTTCGGAAACTATGGTGGCACTAATGCAGGTAAAAGCGGTTATGCAGCCAAGTCACAGGTTCTCCCAATAGGTACAGCAGCAGAACTTGAAGCAATTGCAGGCGCACCTGTAGCAATCGGCTCAACAGGCTATGCTACTTACTCTCCAATTGCTTACGATGTTACTATCCCTTCAGGCGTAGAAGTTTACTATGTAGATGCAAGTACCGTAAGTGACGACTGCGTAGTTCTGACAAAGTATGAAGGTACTGCACTCAAGCAGGGTGAAGGCGTTATCCTTAAGAATTCTGGTAGTTGCACATTTGCCAAGGCTACTGTAGCTGCAGAAGCAATTGAAGACAATGCCCTCGTAGGTGTATCATCTGACGTTACTCTCAAGGCAAACTCTTCTTATCTTCTTGCTAACGATGGTGGCAGCGCTGCGTTCCTCCTTTGTGAAGCTGGTACTCTTTCTGCAGGCAAGGCTTATCTCCCTGCAAACGGTGCCAAGGCTCCTTCACTCTCTATTGTAATCGACGATGCAACTGCAATTGAGGGCCTTGCAGCCTCAAAACCTCATAACCTCACAACCTCTACTTACAACCTCGCAGGTCAGAAGGTAGGTGTTGACTATAAGGGCATTGTAATCGTAAATGGTAAGAAACTCATCAAGAAATAATCTCGAAATTATGAAAAGATATATTAAGCCTTCATTAGAAGTTGTCAAGTCAGAGACAGAATCAGTCCTAGCAGCAGTTTCACTTCCTAAGGGTCAGGGCACTGTAAAACCAGAAGATGCCCTTGCGCCAATATTGAATGGAAATATTTTTGACGATTCTGATCTTGATACTGATCTCAGAACAGAAGAATAATGCAACTCGTGTTGATTTTTAGGCGGGTTATATGGTAACCCCCAAAAATCATTATATCAAGTTCCTGCGGAAATATTCAAGTTTTCGTAGGAACTTTTCGTTATTAGAAGAGGTGTGCGACAATAAGAAAGGAAAAAATACGTTATATTATTAAGTAGTAGATAAATAAAGGTAAGAATGCAATTACAAGATGCTAAGACGCGTATCGACTGGCTTGCTATAATGCGTGGACTCACCATACTCCTTGTTGTCATGTGTCACGTCCAGTTAGTTGACATGTCAAATGGCGAGAACCATACCGAGTGTATGATGATTTCAAGGCCATTTGACTGGATGCGTATGCCTGTGTTCATCTTTTCCTCTGGTGGATTGCTTTACCTCAGCAGAATAAGGAAGAATGTGCATTTCCTGGATTTATACAAGGATAAGTTCTGCAGAATATGTATCCCCTTCCTGTTTTTTGTAAACGCCTATTTCTTTATAAAGTTGTTGACGAATAGCTTTGTAAAGACTCCTGTCAACGCATCTCTACAGTATTATCTTGAAAACTACTACATATTCGATGGGCGACCTTCTGCGCCGTTGTGGTTTCTTGCAACACTTATGGTGCTGATGCTTTTGTACCCGATGTTTGTTTGGTTATGTAAATCAAAATGGCTGACATCAGTTTTTCTCTTGTTTTGCATTCTGCTATACTACATTGACTTTTGCGAAATCTGTAATCCTAAGGAGAATTACTTCTATTTCTTCACGATAAATAGATACTTGGTGTTCTTCTTTTCAGGAATAGCCTTCTTCAGATACGAGTTATACAGATACCTTGACAACGTATGGCTCATAGCCCCGATAGTCGCTGCCTACGCACTGTTTGCATACTACGACTATTGGTTGCTGGCATCCTTTGCTGGAATAGCCTTACTAATATCCATCTGCCAGCCAATATCTCGCAAATGGAATAATCTTTTCAGTAGTTTCAGGGACTATATCTACCAGATTTACCTTATATCATTCATTGCGCAGGCATTTGTGGAACTTATTCTTTGGAAGAAACTGTTCTACAACGAGAATCTCTTTTGGATATTCTATGTGCTAAATGTCCTTGCTGGCATATATATACCAGTATTGATAGCTA
Organism: Bacteroidaceae bacterium; assembly: GCA_024401305.1. GTDB lineage: Bacteria > Bacteroidota > Bacteroidia > Bacteroidales > Bacteroidaceae > Prevotella. The sequence goes on from JAKSLI010000057.1 coordinate 7,765, forward strand.
TTCTTGTCAAGAAAATACCTAATCGACTTGTGCGACTCTGCTTCGGACTGAAATAAGCCTTTAGCTTTTACCCTTTAGCCTCGCTCGCAAGAGCGAACCTTGTAATAATGAAATATCTACTATCTACAATATTGATGTCATTGATTCCGCTGCTGTCGTTTGCCGACAGTGGCCATTGGAACCTGTATCTTTCTTACTACGGCATGCCGCAAGACATTGAGTCTGCCGACAAATTCATCTACGTCCAAAGCAATAGTTGCCTGTATTCCTACAATCGCAATGACCACAGCATCACCTACTTCTCTCGTGCAAACCTGCTGTCGGATATAGAGATACAGTATATAGCATGGGCGAAATATGTGAAGAAACTTGTCGTTGTGTATAAGAATGGCAACATTGATTTCCTTTGCAAGGATGGCACGGAGCGTGAGAATCTGTCTGACTACTACACAAAGACAACTACCGACGACAAGACAATCAACAGCATTTATGTGAGAAACAATCTGCTTCTTCTTGCAACAAACTTCGGTGTTGTGAAGATTGACATGAAGAAGGCTGAGATTCAGGAAACATACAACCTTCAGAAGAAGTTCTATAAAGCTGCCATTGACGATAAGTATGTCTATGCCTTGGCAGAAGACGGCATGACTCTTTACAAAGGCGACATCAATAAAAACCTTATCGACCCTAAGTCTTGGACTCAGGAACCGTTCACCGGACAGGTAAATTTCTCTACCGTAAACGATGAAACGAATGCTGATGATTGGGCTGTTGTCAGCACGCTTATAAACGAGGACAGTCCAAAGAATAATGTTATCAGCAGACTGAGATTCGCTGGCGGCAGACTGATAGTTGCTTCCGGCGGATGGCATGAAGGAGTATATATCGCAGACCAGTCTGTGAAGCCTACAATCTCTGAGTATGAGAACGGCGAATGGAAACATTACGGAGAACTCCAAAGCGTCGTGTCACTCAGAGTGTATAGGGCAATTACCGATATCGTTGTTGACCCAAAGAATAGCAAGCATATAGTGTTCTGTGCTAGTGGTGACGGTTTTTTTGAGTATGTTGACGGCACACAGAAGAAACATTTTACTAATGCGAATACCAGCAGTTTGGTACCTGCTGTTGCAGGAAGCAACGATTATGTCATCACAAACACCGCTCTCTTTGTCAACGATGAACTGTGTGTTTTGAATAGTTATAACCCAGGACCGATAGTTAGAGGTAGCCTTGAAACTGGTGATTTCCGCGCTTTCTTGCACAAGGACCTCTGGATGTCTGAGAATAAGGGACATGCAGGTCTTGAGAGAATGATGCAAGACACGAAAGGTAGAATATGGTTTGTGAACAACAACCACACGCATCCCGCTCTTTTCCGTTATGATTACCAAAACGACAAGGTTACAGAATACAGCAACTTTACGAATCAGGACGGAACGTCGTTGGGAAGTGTTTACTACGTACGAGCCGTGGCAGAGGATCTTGAAGGAAACATCTGGGCGTGCACAAACCAAGGACCAGTGCTTTTGGACGAGAATCTGATTGCCAATCCGTCAGAAGGATTCATCCAAGTGAAGGTTCCACGCAATGATGGCACAAACTTTGCCGACTATCTTTTGACAGGCATTGATGTCAGTTGCATGGCTATCGACGGCGGCGGACGCAAATGGTTTGGAACTAACGGCAACGGCATCTATGTGATCTCTGCCGACAACATGGAGCAGATAGAACATTTCACGAAAGATAATTCACAACTCCTCAGCAATGATATCATAGATCTCGCCATTAACCCACAGTCGGGCGAAGTGTTTGTGGCAACAGCCAATGGACTTTGCTCTTACATTGGCGATGCAACGATGCCTAACGAGGAGATGACCAAAGATAATGTCTGGGCATATCCTAACCCAGTAAGTCCAGATTATACTGGCGACATCACAATCTGCGGACTTACCCTGAATGCCCGAGTTACCATTACTACTTCATCAGGCGCATTTGTTGCGTCAGGAATTTCTACTGGCGGTTCGTTCAAATGGAACGGATGCGACAGGCAGGGTAGGAGAGTGGCAAGCGGCATCTATATGGTACACACTGCAACGAGCGAAGGCGAAAGTGGCGTTGTCTGCAAGGTAGCGGTTGTGAATTAAAGACCCCCTCTAACTCCCCCCAAGGGGGAGGACAAAAAATGATATTGTAGATGAGAAATAATCGTGGTAGCATATTGTTCTGGTTGTCGGCGATTGCCATGTTGGTGGCAATCTTTCCGATAATGCCCACGTTTGATGCGTGGACAACAACCTCTGCGCCAAAGGTTTACAGCCTAGACTGGCACGAACTGTTGCCGCAAGGGTCATACTGGCGACCTTGGGATGTGCTTTATGCTCATTTTATTGGTCAGCATCTTGAGTGGTTCCCATATCTTAACCACCTGTTTATCGGCATAGTTCATATACTGAACTGCATCCTCACTTACCGCATTGCAAAGCGCTTGGGACCCCTTCTAACTCCCCCACAGGGGGGAGGACAGAACCATTCGGAGGTGGTGGCGCGTCTATCTTTGCTCTATGTATTCATCTGTCCAGCGATGCTTGGGGTGGTTGTAGATGTTGATTCGATACATCAGGTTGCAGCACTGTTCTGGGGCTTGCTCTCGCTTTATGTGTTCTTGAGCGGGAGAATAGGACTATGGCTGCTGTTCGTGATCATTGGAACATTGGCAAAGGAAAGTTGTTTTGCCTTCTTGCTCATTGCGCCATTCATAGCTTGGGGCTTCAGGAAGATAAGCGGCAAGGAGTTTTGGCAGAACATAGCATGCGCAGCAGTTGTCGGATTGCTGTATCTTACCGTCAGATTGTCATTGGATCAAAGTGAGATTGCTTCGGAATATACCGACATCTCTATAGCCCAACTTGCGAAGAACGCTGGCATATTCATTCTTTTCCATTCGCCAGTATTGCTGCTTATGTTGCTCAATATTAAGCGATTGAAGGAAAGAACCTTGTGGATTTTCTCGGCTTGCATAATCTTTGCTGCTGGACTTCATCTGGTTTCCATCTATGCCACGATGCACCCATACGTCTCTCTGCCTTTTGCGGCGATAATCTTTGCCGTGCTGGTCAGTGGGATGAAGAGGCAGAAGGCGATAGTCATTGTTTTCGCTTTGTTCAGCATAGCCGTTGATGCCTATCTTACAAAGGCAACTTACGACTCTGGAGAACTCGGCCGCCGTTTGGCGCAGCAGGCCATTGATAATACAAAACAGCCAGCCGACAGTGTTTACACCATATCCGTAGCAGCGGGAAAGAAAGGCTTCTCCACATTCGTCGTTCGCGATTACAATGCTTTCGCGTGGGGAATATTCTCGCAATATCTCAATAAATACCAGTGGCCTAAGCAACTTCGTGACACAACCCTTTACGAGAATCCAACGGCTAATGAGCTGAAAAGCATAATCGACGAAGGCAAGAAAGAAGGTTACCGCACTTTCTGGATTATAAGAAACGATGAAATAGAGGTAAATGAAACTATTCTTTGACAAGACAATGCTCAGGTTCCTTATGGTGGGCGTGGTGAATGTAACGGTAGGGGCAGGCACAATGTTCCTTCTGTACAATCTTGCGGGATGCTCTTACTGGATGTCATCGGCGGCAAATTACATTGTCGGGGGAATAGTCAGTTTCTTCCTGAACAAATACTTTACATTCCAGAACAAGGAGCGCTCTTGGAAGCAGGTCGTGAAGTTCATCGTTCTCGTTGCCGTTTGCTATTTCATCGCTTACGGACTAGCTAAGCCAATGGCACTCTGGGCGTTAAGCTCCCAACCTCTGAATATCCAGGAGAATGTGGCAATGTGCATTGGCACATGTCTTTACACCCTTCTAAATTATCTCGGACAACGCTTCTTCGCTTTCAAACAAAGGTAACTTCCAATACCCTAAAACCAAAAACCAGATTGAAAACATCCATGACCCTCGCAATAGTTTCGCCTTGCTTCAATGAGGAGGCTGTGCTTCCAGAATCTTCCAAGCGCATAACCGATGTGCTCGGCAGTCTTATCCTGAAAGGAAAAGTTGCTGAAGGCAGTTTTGTGCTTTATGTTAACGACGGCAGCACCGACCGTACTTGGCAGGTTATCAAGCAACTAGCCGCTGGCAATTCTCTTATAAAAGGCATATCGCTCGGCGCAAACAGCGGTCACCAAAATGCCATTATGGCTGGTATGATGACGGCGAAGGATTTCTCAGATGCTGTCATTACAATAGATGCCGATCTTCAGGACGACATAAACGCAATTGAAGAGATGGTAGATGCATACGCCGAAGGCTATGATGTTGTCTATGGTGTCAAGACCTCGCGCAAGGCAGACCCCGTTATGAAGCGCCTTACCGCTGCTGCATTCTATAAGCTTCAGCAGAATATGGGCATGAAGACGGTTTACAACCATGCAGATTTCCGCCTGATGAGCAAGCGCGCCATCGACCAACTCGCATGTTATGACGAACGAAATCTCTACCTTCGTGGCATCATTCCGTCGCTCGGTTTTCCTTCAACAACCGTTAAGGATGAGATAAAGCCTCGTGAGGCTGGTGAGTCGAAATATACATTCTCGAAGATGCTTTCGCTTGCTCTCGATGGCATAACATCATTGTCCATCCGACCAATCTACTGGATTCTCTATTTGGGCTTGGCATATATGGTGGTAAGTGTTTTCATCGGACTGTATGTTGCATGGTCCATTATCTTCGGAGAAGTGGAGCGCGGATGGTCTTCGCTCATCCTATCTATATGGATTGTAGGCGGTTCCATACTTATTGCATTGGGCATAATCGGACTGTATGTGGGCAAGACATTCATGGAAACAAAGCGCCGACCAAGATATAATATTACTGAATCAATAGGAACCAAATGATTTTGCTGAGTTTTGACACGGAGGAATTCGATGTTCCGCGCGAACATGGTGTAGATTACGACACGCTAAAGGAAGGTATGGAGGTTTCCAAGTACGGAACTTCCAAGATTCTTGATGTCTTGAAGCGTCAGGATGTCAAGGCTACATTCTTCTGCACGGCAAATTTCGCAAAGAATGCTCCGGAGATAATGCAGCGTATCATTGCTGAGGGACATGAAGTGGCAGCTCACGGCTGTGACCATTGGACTCCGAAACCGCAGGATGTCGTTGAGAGCAAGGCGATGATAGAAAGTCTTTACGGCATAAAGGTCAATGGCTATCGCCAGCCGAGGATGTTTCCCGTGTCGGATAGTGAACTGGAGAAAGCGGGTTATCTTTACAACTCCTCGCTGAATCCCGCGTTCATCCCTGGCAGATACATGCACCTTACAGCACCTCGCAAACCGTTCTTCAAGGGCAAGGTTCTGCAGATTCCTGCGTCAGTAACACCGATAATAAGATTCCCGCTCTTCTGGCTTTCGTGCCATAACCTGCCGTTCCCACTATATAAATTAATGTGTAACCGCACTTTGAGGCACGACGGACAGTTCGTAACCTACTTCCACCCGTGGGAGTTCTATCCGCTTGGAGAGCATCCTGAACTCAAAATGCCGTTCATCATACGCAACTATTCGGGAAAAGGCATGGAGAACAGGTTGGAAAGACTCATAGAAAACTTCAAACAAAACAACCATAAGTTCCTGACTTATACGGAATTCACGCAACTGACACTTAACACTAAATACTAAACACTAAACCAAAAACCAAATTGAAACTCTCAATAATAATTCCAATATATAACGCCCACGGCACATTGATGCGCTGCGTTGACAGCATCGTCCTTCAGCCAGTCAATAAGATGGAACTCATTCTTGTTGATGACGGTTCTACGGACGGCAGCAGTGGCTTGTGCGACAACATCAAGCGTCAGTACGAAGACGAGAACTGCGAGATAAAGGTTATCCACAAGGAAAACGGGGGACTCTCTTCTGCGCGTAATGCAGGCATTGCCGCTTCCACTGGCGAACTCATCACATTTGTTGATGCCGACGATTACCTTGGTCGCAACACATACTCAAAACAGATGGAGTTTTTCGAGTGTTCGGACGAAGTTGATGTCGTGGAATTCCCTGTCGCAAAGTTCTATAACGACTTCCTGAAGAAGGAGTTGATAACATTCACGGTAGATTTCTACGAGCGACCTCTCGACTACCTTTACGAGACAGAAGCCTTCGGTCATGCCTACGCTTGTAATAAGATTTTCCGCCGCGAAGTGCTAATATCTTCCACTGTGAATGAGTCGGAGGGAGTCTTCCCTCTTGGCAAGACATTTGAGGATGTTGGAGCAATGCCAAAATGGCTTTCGCGTGCTCGTCGCATAGTCACTACCGATGGCGGTTTCTATTTCTATACATATAATCCTGATGGAATATGTTGCACTTCAGGTGCTCGCCAATATGCCGATCACCTTGAGGCACTGCTTAACCTGATGCGTTGGATTCCAAAGAACGAGCGCAAGGGTAAGGCATACACAAAGCTTTTCGTCAATGCATTGAATGTAAGGAAAGATTTGCATAATGCCGATTCTGCAAGCACTGCGAAGATTCCTGCAGAACTCGCTCCTTCGCTCTCCTGCATCTTCGGCTGCAACCTAAAGGATGCTGTGAAAATAATAATAAACAAAATCCGTAAAGAGTAAATAATGAAGGTACTTCTCCTAGGTGAATATAGCAATGTCCACTGGACTCTTGCCGAAGGCTTGCGAGCTCTCGGTCATGAGGTTGTTGTCCTTTCCAACGGCGACTTCTGGAAGAACTATCCGCGTGATATTGACCTCGTTCACAAGGAAGGAAAGTTAGGGGGCGTATTGTATTATCTCAAGGCATTGTCTCTTCTTCCAAAGCTCCGCGGATTTGATGTTGTGCAACTCATCAACCCGATGTTCCTGGAACTGAAGGCAGAGCGCATTCGCTTCTTCTACGACTATCTTCGCAAGCACAACAAGAAGATTGTTCTCTGTGCTTTCGGCATGGATTATTATTGGGCTTATGTCAATGCCCATCAGAAACCATTGCTCTATTCTGACTTCAATATAGGCTCGGAACGCCGCACAGATCCTATTGCCATGCGCGATTATGACGACTGGGTAGGAACTCCGAAGGAAGCGCTCAACAAGTATATTGCAACCGACTGTGATGCTATCGTCTCAGGTCTTTACGAATATGATGTGACATACCGCGCGGCAGGCTTCGGTTCCAAAACAACCTTCATCCCTTTCCCAATAAAGGCAACCACAGTTCCCTGTGATTCATATCAGGTCACATCTACTCCCCTCGCCATCTTCATCGGTATCAGCAAGGCGCGTTCTGCCTATAAAGGCACCGACATCATGCTTCGTGCCGCCCAGCGCATAGCGGAGAAATACCCAGACCGCGTGAAACTAACCGTTGCCAGTGGAGTTCCGTTCGAGAAATACAAGCAGATGCTCAGTGAAGCTGATGTCATTCTCGACCAGCTCTATGCCTATACGCCGGCAATGAATGCCCTTGAGGCAATGAATCGAGGCACAATTCTCGTTGGCGGTGGCGAGGAGGCGCAGTATGAGTTGATTGGCGAGAAGCAGCTGCGCCCGATAATCAATGTGCAACCCACAGAGGAAAGCGTTTACGAAGAACTGGAAAAGCTCGTTCTCAAGGGCAATATCCAACAGCTAAAGCGCGATTCCATAGAGTATGTGCGCCGTCATCACGACTATATAAAAGTGGCAAAACAATATGAAAAACTATATCTTTCTCTTTCTTCTTCTGTTGCCTGCCATTAGCAGTGCTCAGAATAGACATATCAAACCGCTCCGTTTTGATGAGGCTTCTTTGGACATTTCTCGCACCGTAATCAATGCCGACCGTGTGCAGCGTGGTGTCAATCTGCCCCAGGCTTTCACAGGAGAAGGCGTTGTTCTTGGCGTGAGCGACATCGGTTTTGACTTTACTCATCCTACATTCCAGAACTCCAACATCGTTGCTTTCTGGGACATGCTCTCACGAGACACGCTCAACCAATACTCAAATGTCATGGACCATTATCCGCTCCTTACTGGTCGTGACTATACTGCCGATGAAATCCGTCCTCTTCTGCACAGTTACGACGGCATCGAGCAGATGCATGGAACGCATGTTCTTGGCATTGCCGCAGGCGGCGATTCGTACTATCAAGGCTTCGCTCCCGATGCAGATATCGTGTTGGTAAACAATGTGTTGAGCAATAATCGTATGCAAGTCGATGCCTTGCAGCTATCAAAGCTTGAAGGCAACTACAAGATAGATGAGTTTCGCTATATCTTCGACTATGCTGAGCGCGTCGGGAAACCTTGTGTAATAAACATGAGTGCAGGTTCAAGGCAGAGTTTCGGAGATGATTTCGACATCTACAACAAGCAGATTTCCGACCTTTGCGGACCTGGACGCATCATTGTTGCTTCTGCAGGAAACAGTGGTACCCGGGGCATTACGCTTCATAAGCGCCGCGATCAACAGAGCGTGGGCAGTCGAGTATATAGCAGTTACGCTGGCTTCTATCTCTTTCTTCAGAAGGAAGGCGATGTAGATTGCAACCTGTTCTATTCAAATGACGAAGGCGTGACTAAGCAACCCCTGCCAGACAGTCTCTACGAGAGCATCGACACCATTAGCGACTACGATGGTATGCCTGTGCGATACTACATCTTCATGAATGAAAAGCTTCAGAAGGCTGGCTGCGATTGGCTTTACACTACGCTTACAGGCACAGGCGAAGCCTATCTCTTCACCCAGGATGCGCAGTATATCAACAGCAAGAAAAACGATGGTTTCAACGATGCAACCGATGATTACAGCGTGAACTTCCCTGGCTGTTACGACGATGTGATATGCGTCAGCGCATCAGATCATCGCAATGAAGTCGTTGATTTCGAGGGAAAACTGCATGTTGAAGACAATGGCGACATAGGTCATAACTACAAGTTCACCTCCGTAGGTCCTCGTCTCGACGGTTATCAGAAGCCCGATGTCAGTGCACCGGGAAGTGTCATTGCGTCGAGCATGAATAGTTTCTTTGCAGAAACACATCATGGTGACGACTACTGGTACACCGACAAGGAACATTTTACTCACGACGGCCGCACCTACGCATGGACTGTCTGCTCTGGCACGAGCAGCGCCTCGCCGATGGTTGCTGGCATCATTGCCCTTTGGCTTCAGGCAAATCCGAATCTTACGCCACAGGATATAATGGATATTATCCGTCGCACATCCACTCATCCAGACCCATCACTCTCATATCCGAACGCCATCTACGGCTACGGCGAGATAGATGCCTATGCAGGACTCCTTGATGCTCTCAGCCTCTCGGGTGTGGAGGCTATCAGCAAGACTCAGCCAGAAAGCGTACGCTTCACAGTGAATGGTGGCACGCTCAGCCTGCATTTCTCCGAAACAGGAGCCGATGCGGAAGTCCTTGTGTTCAGCACAAATGGTACGCTTATCCACAGGGAAAGTCTCTTCTCTGTTGCATCCACCGAAACAATCTCCCTCAACAACTTGCCGAAGGGAGTCTATGCCATACAGATCAATTCCGCATCAAAATCCCTGAAAGGCTCAACGCTTATCAGGCTGTAGAGGCTAGTAAAAAAACAAGAATCCTCAACTTTCATGATGAGAGTTGAGGATTTTTTTGCGTAATATATTTATTATGTGTAATTTCGCACCCTGAAACTTATGGATAATACACCGACTTTACCTAAGAAAAAGCGACTGGAATGGCTTGATGCCATGCGTGGCTTTACGATGATACTTGTTGTTGCCGTGCATGTATCGGGAGCAACATTCGATATACAGACGAAGATATCGTCCGTACAGGAACTTATTACACTCTTCAGAATGCCGCTGTTCTTCTTCGTCAGCGGTTTCCTTGCCTATAAATCTTCTGTTGATTGGACAGGCAAAACGCTTGGCTCTTCGTTACTCAAGAAGATACGAGTGCAGTTGATTCCAACGATAGTCTTCCTGTTTTGCTTTGAAATCTACAAGAATCACGACTATGTTGAGAACTTCATCCGTGTGTTAAGCATGAGCAGGAAAGGCGGATACTGGTTCACATGGGTGCTGTTGCAAATGTTCGTTGCTTACTATCTTTATGCTTACTGTGAGCAGAAATTGCAGAACCGCTTCAAGCAGAACTTCATGAAATGGCTGCCGGTGACGCTGCTTTTCGTGTTCTCTTTGTGCATGTATGAATCCACTTACCTGCCTAAGTTCTTCAAATATCCTACAACACATTGGGCAGAAGCTTCAAGTTTCAATCTCTTTGCAGGCTTCTTCTGCTTCTTCGTGCTAGGCAATATATGTCGTCGCTTCTGGCAACAGGCAGAGAAATTGTTCGACAGCACTTGGTTTTTCCCACTTCTCATCGTGCTTGCTTTCTTCTGCAGCGTTGAGATTTGTCTATGGCATAATCTGAAGTTTGAGTGGCGCAACCTGCCAAGAACGATAGATATTATAGCCATCCTGGGTATTGTTCTCCTGACTTTCCGTCACTATGAACACACATTCTCAAAGGAAACTCGCGTAGGTCGCACTATGCAATACATAGGCACTCGCACGCTTGACATCTATCTGCTCCACTATTTCTTCCTGCCAACAATCCCTTGCGTGGGAGTGTTTTTCAAGACCTACCGCCACAATGTTGTGCCGGAACTCGTCGTTACGATAGGAATGGCGCTGGTAGTCATTGCGTTCAGTTGCCTTACTTCTGCAGTTCTTCGCACCAGTCCTTTCCTTAAGAAGTATCTTTTCGGTAAAGAAAAATAAACATGAAACATCATATCACACTCTTGCCTCACGGTGGACTCTGCAATCGCATCACAGCCATCTGTTCTGCCTTGCAGTTGGCTCGCCTCACTGACTCTGCCCTTCGCATTGTTTGGGAGAAGGACAGCGGATTGAACTGCCGTTTCGACCGTTTGTTCCTGCCTATCGACAAACCGAATGTGGAGGTGGTAGAGGCAACTCGCCTTGACCTTATGCGTTGGGCTCGTCCAAGAAAGACGAATCTTTGGCTTACGAAAATACCGCAAGCCATTGAGTTTGATGCTGTCAGCGACGAACATGTTACATTGCAAAGAGAGCGTGCAAAGTTTGATTTCGTGAAATGGATTGAACCTTACAAGAAGGTTTACATCTCTGCTTGCAATCATTTCTGCAAGGCTGAGGACTACGATTTCTCACAACTTCAGATATCTCCGGATATAGAGGCCAAGGTGCGAGATCGCTTTGCTCCAATGGCGGGTCATAAGGCGGTTATCGGAATGCATATCCGTCGCACAGACCACACTATAGCCATTGCCGGCAGTCCTACGGAAGGTTTCATCGAAAAGATTGACAATCAGTTGAAAGTAGAGCCAGACACCATGTTCTATCTTGCCACCGACTCAGAAGAAGAGAAGGCTAACTTGAAGAACAAGTACGGTGAACGCATCTTCTGTTCTGCCCAGGAAGCCGACCGCAACTCGGAAGAAGGCATCGTAGAAGCGATGGTGGAACTCTACACTCTTGCCAGCTGTGATGATGTTTGGCGCAGCGTAAACAGCAGCTTCTCGCATGTGGCAATGGTGCTAGCAAAGAGCCCCCTAACCCCCCAAGGGGGAACTTTTAATTGATTCTTCCGCGGAGAAATAATCTTAACTCTCAATAGTATAAAGCTATTAACATCTCCCCTTTGGGGAGCTTGAGGGGCTTAAATTGAAAAAATGCTTCGGGTTCTCCTCGTTAATCTCTCTGACAGCAAAGGTGGTGCGGCTGTTGTTGCCCATCGACTGCTCAATGCTCTGAACGCTTTGAATGGCGTGCAGGCAAAGATGGTTGTGGCAGAGAAAAAGACTGATGACGAGAATGTGATCGCACTTCCAAAGAGTTGGTGGTTGAAGAAAGCCCTCGATCGCATGGTAGTGTGGGCCGCAAACGGTTTTTCAAAGCGCAATCTATGGCTTACTGACGGCGGTTTCTTTGGAAATGACATTACTAATCTGAAGGAATTCAAGGAGGCGGATGTGGTTCATCTTCACTGGGTTAACCAAGGTTTTCTTGGTCTGCGTGATATAGAGAAGATACTGAAGAGCGGCAAGAAAGTGGTTTGGACTCTCCATGACCTTTGGCCTATCGTTGGCGCTTGCCATCTGCCTTACGAATGCGAGAAATACAAGACGCAGTGCCATTCGTGCCAATATATAAAGTACGACTTCTCAGAGAAGGTTTTCAACAAGAAGCGCTTGATGTACGAGAAATCTCATTACTCATTAC
>JAKSLI010000058.1 GCA_024401305.1 Bacteroidaceae bacterium
TTTGCAAGGCGGAGGTAGAAACGGAGTATCTCTACCTCGCGCTTGCTTAGATGTGCAGTCTTGCTTTCAAGTGTCCTGTAGGCGTAATATGGCTGCTTCTGGCACACGACATGGCGTATGAAGTGGTAGTCGGTAGGCGACTGCACGCCGAAGCCACGGGTTCGCGGAGCTCTGAGGAGCCTGTTAAGCCAATAGAACATTGAAAAGTGGAGAGTGAATCATTATTTACTGTGGCTGCTTGCCGATATAGGCGAGGATACCACCGTCAACATAGAGCACATGACCGTTCACTGCGTCGGAAGCCTTTGATGCAAGGAATACTGCAGGACCGCCGAGTTCTGATGGGTCGAGCCAACGACCAGCAGGAGTCTTGGCGCAGATGAATGAGTCGAATGGATGGCGTGAGCCGTCAGCCTGCTTCTCACGGAGAGGAGCTGTCTGTGGAGTAGCAATGTAACCAGGACCGATACCGTTGCACTGGATGTTGTATTCGCCGTACTCAGAGCAGATGTTGCGAGTGAGCATCTTGAGACCGCCCTTTGCAGCTGCATAAGCAGAAACTGTCTCGCGACCGAGCTCAGACATCATAGAACAGATGTTGATGATCTTGCCTTCACGACGTTCCATCATTTCTGGGAGAACAGCTGAAGAGCAGATGAATGGACCTACGAGGTCGATGTCGATAACCTGCTGGAACTCAGAGCGCTTCATCTCGTGCATTGGGATACGCTTGATGATACCTGCGTTGTTTACGAGGATGTCGATGTTGCCAACCTCTTCGTGAATCTTCTCGACGAGAGCCTTAACAGCGTTTTCGTCAGTAACGTCGCAAACATAGCCGTGAACGTTAGTGATGCCAGCTTCCTTGTAGTTGTTGAGACCACGCTCAAGAGCAGCCTCGTTGATGTCGTTGAAGATGATGTTGTCGATACCAGCGTTTACGAATGCCTGTGCAATATTGAAACCGATACCGTATGATGCGCCTGTGATCCAGGCATTTTTTCCTTTAAGTGAGAACATATTAAGAGGCCCCATCCCCGACCCCTCCCCCTTATGGGAGGGGAGTGATATGATTTATTGGATGGGAATTATATCACTTGTTAATAATAATTAAAGATTTGCCTTTCCCCGTAAAAAAACTTCCACTGAAGGTAATTACTCCCCTCCCAAGGGGGGAGGGGTAAGGGGGTGGGGCTTTTATTTCAAATCTGTGATGAGAGAGAAGTCCTGATCGCCGTAATCAAGGTTTTCGCCGCCCATACCCCAGATGAATGTGTAGTTGTGGGTTGCAGCTGCAGAGTGGATTGACCATTCTGGTGAGAGAACAGCCTGATCACCCTTCATCCAAAGGTGGCGTGTTTCCTCGACTTCGCCCATGAAGTGGCATACAGCCTGATCTTCTGGTACTTCGAAGTAGAAGTAGGCTTCCATACGACGAGAGTGAACATGAGCAGGCATAGTGTTCCATACAGAACCAGGAGCAAGCTCAGTCATACCCATCTGAATCTGGCAAGTGTCAACAACCTGATTGACAATCATCTTGTTGATGTTGCGCTCATTCGACATTTCAAGAGAACCCATGTGAGCGACGATAGCGCTATCCTTAGTGATTTTCTTTGAAGGATATTCCTTGTGAGCAGTAACTGAGTTGAAGTAGAACTTGGCAGGCTTCTCAGGATCTGCGCTTACGAACACTACATCGCGGTCGCCACGACCAATGTAGAGAGCTTCCTTGTAGTCGAGTTCAAATGTCTCATCGCCAACCTTGACGCAACCTTTTCCACCAACATTGAAAAGACCGATTTCGCGGCGAGTTGTGAAATAAGGTGCCTTGAGAGGGTCTATAGCCTCAAGTTTGAGCTCTTCGTTGACAGGCATAGCTCCACCTACAACCATGCGGTCGTACATAGAGTAAACCATGTTTACCTCGTCGGCTGAGAAAACCTTCTCGATGAGGAAGTCGCGACGAATGCGTTTTGTGTCATAGCTTTTAGCATCTTCCGGATGCGCAGCATAGCGAACTTCGTAATTTGTCTTCATTTTTATAAAGTTAATTAGTTAGTAGTCATGATATTAAGCGATATTTATCATCCTATTAGACTGCAAATATATGATTTTCTCGTGTTATTATGAAAAAAATGCGCTTTTTTTTTGAAAAAAACACTTTTTTTGAAGATAAATCTATTCAAATGTAATAAAATGCGCAATATTGCGTTCTTAATAAAGGTTATTATATGCAAAAAAAGTTATACCTCATATTACTGCTATTGTGTGCTGTCAACATAGCCAGAGCTCAGTACGATGCGCATTTCTCACACTACTTCGACATGCAACAGTCATTCAACCCTGCTGCTGCCGGACAAGAAGAGAAACTCAACATCACGGGTGCTTATGCCATGCAATATGCCGGCTTCCGTCATGCCCCTAAGACGATGTATGTGGCTGGCGATATGCCGTTCTATGGCATGAAGATGTACCACGGTGTTGGAGCACAGTTGATGAGCGACCAGATAGGTCTGTTCTCGCATCAGAAGATTTCCGTTCAATATGCAGCGAAGTCGAAACTTGCCGGCGGACAGCTGAGCATCGGTGCGCAGGTAGGTATGCTTACGGAGAAATTCGACGGTAGCAAGGCAGACCTTGAGGATTCGAGCGACCCAGCGTTCTCTACTTCAACATTGGACGGAAACGCACTTGACCTTGGCGTCGGTGTGCATTACAAGCGAGGCAATTGGTATGTGGGTGCTGCCATGCAACATGCCACCTCTCCGACCGTGGAATTAGGCGAAACCAACGAAATAAATGTCAGTTCGACATATTATTTGAACGGTGGCTACAATATTAAGCTGAGAAATCCGTTTATTACTATACATCCATCGTTCATGGTGCAGACAGATTTCGTTGACCATCGCGAGGATGTGACTTGCCGAGTGGCATATACGAACGACTCGAAGAAGTATTACGCTGGTATAGGCTACGCGGTTGGAAAATCGGCAACGGTTTATCTTGGTGCCTTGGTGAACGGCTTCAATGTAGGCTACAGTTACGAGGTTTACACCAGTCAACTAAGTCCTGGCAACGGAAGTCATGAACTGATGGTGGGCTACCAAATGGACTTGAACCTTTACAAGAAAGGCAGGAATCTGCATAAGAGTGTCAGGTTTCTGTAGAAACACTAAACGCTAATAAACACTAAACGCTAATAAACACTAAACACTAAATACTAAACACTAAATCGGGTTACTCAAATTAAATTGAGAAATCGAAAAAACGGGAAAAAAAACAATCGAAAATTGTTAATATATAAATGAAAAAGATATTAATTCCAATATTGGCTTTGATCGTCCTTGCTGCTTGTTCTGGTAGCAGAACAGCATCGGTTGGCGGTCGTGGAGGAGAACTCGTGGGTACAGGTGGCAGTCGCGGCTTTACTGAACCAACTCCTTTCGGCATGACTTATGTGAAGCGCGGATTCCTCAAGATGGGTATCGAGAAGCAAGACTCGCTTTGGGGAAAGCAGACACCGTACAAGGAAATCTCTGTTGACGGTTTCTGGATGGACGAGACTGAGGTTACAAACTCAGAGTATCGTCAGTTTGTATATTATGTTCGCGATTCCATCCTTCGTACTCGCCTTGCTGACCCTGCATACGGCGGCGATGAATCGTACATGATAACAGAAGACAAGAACGGCGACCCTATAAGTCCTCAGATCAACTGGAAGAAATCCCTTCCGCGCAAGCCAAACGAGGATGAGCAGCGTGCCATAGAGAGCATGTATGTGACAAATCCCGTTACAGGCGAGAAGCTTCTGGACTACAGTCAGATGAACTTCCGCTATGAGATCTATGATTACACAGCAGCTGCTTTGCGCCGTAACCGCATCAACCCGGAGGAACGCAACCTCAACACGGATATCCAAGTGAATCCAAACGAAGTCGTAATGATTTCCAAGGATACAGCTTACATTGATGACGAAGGAAAGATTATTCGCCAGACAATAGATCGTCCGCTTTCTGGTCCATGGGACTTCCTCAACACTTACATCGTGAACATCTATCCTGATACAACTTGCTGGGTGAACGACTTCAACAATTCGGACAACGAGATGTATCTTCGCTACTATTTCTCAAATCCTACCTACAACGACTATCCTGTTGTGGGCGTTACTTGGGAGCAGGCAAATGCCTTCTGCGCTTGGCGTACGGAATATCTGCTCAAGGGACTTGGCAGCCAGGCTCGCTACATTCAGCGCTATCGCCTTCCTACAGAGGCTGAGTGGGAATTTGCTGCTCGTGGCGTGAATGGAAATGAGTTCCCTTGGGAAACAGCAAATGTCAAGAACGACAAGGGATGCTATTTCGCAAACTTCAAGCCGGATAGGGGAAACTATACTGAAGACGGTAACCTTATTACATCGCGCGTAGGAATCTTCGGTTCAAACAGCAACGGACTCTTCGACATGGCTGGAAATGTGGCGGAATGGACAAGCACTATCTACACGGAAGCCGGCGTGGAAGCCATGAACGACCTCAACCCGCAGCTCTCTTACAATGCTGCCAAGGAAGACCCTTACAAACTCAAGAAGAAGAGCGTTCGCGGCGGTTCATGGAAAGACCCTGAAAGCTTCATCCGCTCTGCTTGGCGTACTTGGGAATATCAGAACCAGCCACGCTCCTACATCGGTTTCCGCTGCGTGAGAAGTGCTGCCAGTCAGGCTAACCAGAAGAAGGTGAAGAAATAGTTTAATGTTTAAAGTTTAAAGGGAAAAATAGAATAAATCGTCAAATCAATAAATCGTCAAATCGACAAATGTCACTATGACTACATATAGCAAATTCAATATCATCTATCGCCTGCAGAAATGGCTCGATAGCGTTCCTGGTCAGACTTTCCTCAACTATGCCTATAGCTGGGGTGCTGCAGTCGTAATTCTTGGTGCCTTGTTCAAACTTACTCACCAAGAAGGCGCCAACCTCATGCTCTATATTGGTATGGGTACAGAGGTTGTTGTGTTCTTCCTTTCCGGTTTCGACCGTCCTTTCGACAAGACTGAGATTGGCAAGGATCTTCCTATCCATGTCGGCGATGACGAAGAACTTTTCGAACAGCCTACTACAGAAGATAACGGCGTACAGATTACGGAATATCTTCCTTTGGGAGCTGAAGGCGACGAGCAAAGCGGTCAGGCGGTTACTTTCGTGACTTCTTCTTCTGGCGTTGCTCCTGCTGCACCTTCTGCTGCTTCGCAGGATCCTGCTCTTGGTGCTGAGGTTGCAGAGGTTACAGGCAACTATATCGAACAACTTCAGAAACTCACAGAGGTTCTTGCTCAGGTATCTGACCAGAGCCAGCGTCTTACTCGCGATTCTGAGGAAATGGAAAACCTCAACCGTACTCTCACAGGTATCTCTCGCGTTTACGAAATGCAGCTTAAGAGTGCTTCTGCCCAGATTAGCACTATCGACGAAATCAACGAGCAGACTAAGCATCTCTCAGAGCAGATACAAGAACTCAACAAGATTTATGCCCGTATGATCGAGGCGATGAACTCAAAGTAAAGATGGCAATAAAGAAAAGACCTGTTTCTCCGCGCCAAAAGATGATCAACCTTATGTATGTCGTCTTGATGGCTATGCTGGCACTCAATGTTTCCAACGAGGTGCTGGATGGCTTCTCTTTGGTGCAGGATAGTTTACAGAGAACTACTGATAACGCTTCCAAGCAGAACATAGAATCATACAACAGCCTGATCGACCTCATGCTGCTTGATTCTGCGGGAGTAAGACCTTGGTATGACAAGGCTACTCGCGTCAAGAGGGAGGCCGACTCGCTATACAATCTTACGGAATCGCTTAAGCTTGCTATCGTAAAGCAGGCAGATGGCGAGAATGGTGACGTGAACAACATCATCGCGAAAGACGACCTTGAGGCTGCCGCTCGCATTATGCTTGCTGACGGTTCTGGTCGCGGTAAGGAACTAGAGGATGCCATAGCTCGCTATCGTGAACTTATGCTCACTCTTGCAACAGACAAGAAGCAGAAGGAATTCATCGAGAAGGCTATCCAACTCGATGTCGACAAATCGTTCGAGAGCATGCCGGTAGCAGCTGCCGTAACCCTTCTTACCAAGCTTCAGAGTGATGTCCGCTATGCAGAAGGCGAGACTTTCCATGAGTTCTTTGCCCGTTACAAGCATAACGAAGAGCCTTATTTCAAGCCAGAACCTATTGGTGAGATGCCAAAGATTGTGCAAAGGCCAATCAACAACAACATCTCCATGGTTCCAACAGAGCCTAGCCATTCTGCTACCACTACAAACAGGATGATGAATGTGCTCTACGCTGGTTACGACAACCCTCTGAGCTTCACTGTTTCAGGCGTTCCACAGTCGAGCGTTTCCGTTTCAATGCAGGGCGGTACCATTACATCCAATGGCGATGGCACATACATAGCTCGCCCTACAGCTGTGGGTACTCCTGCCATCTTCACTATTACTGCCAACGGTCAGGAAGTGGGCAAGTATGAATATAAGGTTCGTCCGTTGCCACCTCCATCACCATACATCCCAATGGGTGCCGACAGATACAAGGGCGGTCGTATTGCCAAGGGCGTAATCATGAACGCTAGCGGCATAAAGGCTGCTATCGACGACGGTCTTCTTGACCTTGAATTCCGCGTAAACAGCTTCACGGCTGAGTTCCTCGGTGAAATGAACACCGTGGTTCCTGTGGCTTCTTCTGGCGCAAACTTCTCTGACCAGCAGAAGCAAATGATTAGACAGCTCTCGCCAGGTCAGCGCTTCATTATCAAGAATATCAACGCTACAGGTCCTGATGGCATTACTCGTACTCTCAAGACTTCTATGGAAGTGAGGATTAAGTAGTAAGTGAAAAGTGAAAAATTGAAAAGTAAGAAAATGAAAAAGCAGATCCTATTTATAGCATTCGCAATATTGCCACTCTTGGCGATAGCTCAACCACAAGCGCGCCGTAACCAGCAACAGCAGCAACAGCAGCAGAAGGCGTCTTCGAGCAGCACTATGTCGAATCGTGCGAAGATTTCCTTCCCGACGGCTCAGACCATGGACGAAGATGTGGTATGGCGTCGTGATGTTTATCGTGAGCTGAACCTTGCTGACGACGCTAATGGCGGTCTCTATTACCCGGTGCAGCCACAAGGTTCACAGATGAACTTGTTCACTTACATGTTCAAGCTTATGATGTCTGGTCAGATAAAGGCTTACGAATACAAGCTTGACGGCAACGAGCATTTCACGGATTCTGCTCGCATCAAGCCGATGCAGTTCCTCAAGGACTACGACATCTACTACGAGAAGGGTGCAAACGGTCGCGTGAGAATTGATAATGCTGACATCCCTTCTGCGCAGGTCAAGAGATACTATATCAAGGAGACTTCATTCTACGACCAGAGATCATCGACTTTCCACACTCAGGTGCTTGCCATCTGTCCTATTCTTGACAAGGAGGATGACGACGATTGGGGTGCAACAACCACATTGAGCTATCCACTCTTCTGGGTAAAATACGACGAACTTTCTCCGTTCCTCTCAAAGCAGACCGTGATGACAAGCAATCTCAACAACGCTGCCACGATGAGCATGGACGACTTCTTTACAAAGAATGTCTATAAGGGCAAGATCTACAAGACTGTCAATATGCAGGGCAAGAAGATCCATGAGTATTGCAAGACAGACGAGGAAATCCGAAAGGAGCAGGAACGCATAGAAAACGAAATTGCAGCCTTCGAGAAGACTGTCTTCGGCGACAAGGAGAAGAAGGACTCGCTCGACTCCATAGCAAGAGCGCAGGCTGTTGACAAGAAGGGCAAGAAGGTTAAGAACCGCCGTTCAAGCGACAATGCTGCTTCCTCTTCATCATCAGCGCCTAAGCAGAAGACTGTCAAGACCAAGACCTCAAGTGCTTCCGGTGCGAAGATGACCGTCCGTCGTCAGAGACACTAAGCTATATAATTCATCAAGAATTAGTGAATTTGAGAATTATTATTCGCATGGTTCTCTTATTCGTTTGAATTCAAAAGAATTATAAGAAATAGTATAATGAAAATTCTTAAATTCTCTAATTCTTGATAATAAAAAAACAGACAACTTGTATATCATTTCATGATGAAAGGTGAAAAGTTGTACATAACCGTTGCTTTTCTTTTGCTGGCGCTTTCCGCATCAGCTCAAGTAAAGTTGGGCGTAAAGGCTGGTGTCAATCTCGTTCAGTTTTCAAACGACAGGGAATTCCTTGATGCGAAATATCGTTCCGGGTTCTTTGTCGGTCCCACTTTGAGAGCCGACCTACCATCCTACCTTGGAGCAGATGTCTCGCTTCTTTTCGACCAGCGTTCGGCAAACGTAACGAACGAATTCTTCGGTGAGGAGCAACACCTGACGCGCAACACGCTGAACATTCCCCTTAATGTGCGCTTTTATGTCGTGAACACTTCGTTCGTGGATTTGTTTGTAAAGGCAGGTCCACAGTATTGCGTTTATCTTGGCGACAAGACCTTTAGCGATGTAGCCGAGAATTACAGGAAGGAATGGGAAGATTCCGAATTGTCGGTAAATGTGGGTGCAGGCTTCACAATCTCAAAGTCGCTCGAACTCTCCGCAAACTATAACTTCTATTGTGGCAAGAAGAACGACACCTCTTGGGCAGACATTTTTGAAAAGACAAAGGAATCCATTAAGCATGACATAAAGAAGCAGGCTTGGCAAATATCCGCTGTTTATTATTTCTAAAGGGGGTAACATGCCATGGCCGAAACTTTCTGATTGTAAGCAGATTAGACTAACTAAAAAAATGCAACCCTGTGAGAATAGAATCACGGAGTTGCATTTTTATGTAGTTTATTATGTAATCTTATGCTTAAAGTTGCGAACTGATCTTTTCTGCAATTTCCTTGAACTGCTCATCAGTAAGTTTCAGTTTCTCGTTTGCGAAGTTCATGTCACCTTCACTCTGCATAGGAACAAGGTGGATGTGAGCGTGAGGAACTTCAAGACCAAGAACAGCCATTCCTACTTTCTTGCATGGGAATGCTTTCTTGATGGCTTCTGCTACACGCTTTGCAAACACCATGATTTCTGCCAGCTCTATGTCGTCAAGATCAAAGAAATAGTCTTCCTCACGGCGTGGTATAACAAGCGTATGACCTTCCTTCAAAGGATTGATGTCAAGGAAAGCGTAGTATTTATCATTCTCTGCTACCTTGTAGCTCGGAATCTCGCCAGCTGCGATTTTTGCAAAAATGCCCATAGTTAAGGTTATGAGGTTAAAAGGTTAACAGGTTAACCAATAGTGATGTTTTCGATGCGGAGACTAAGTTTGCCTCGTGGAATAGTAATCTCTACTACATCTCCAACCTTCTTGTTGAGCAATCCTTGTGCAATAGGTGTCTGGATAGAGATCTTTCCTTCGCGAAGGTTAGCTTCGCTCTCGCTGACAATTGTGTATTTCATCTTTGCCTTGTTGGCAAGGTTTGTGAACTCGACAGTAGTGAGAATCTGTACAGAGTCTGCTGACAGACGGCTAGTGTCAACGATCTTTGCCTCTGCAAGTGTGCGCTTGATCTGGTTAATTTTGTCTTCGAGGTGAGCCTGAGCTTCCTTTGCTGCGTCGTATTCGCTATTTTCGCTAAGGTCGCCCTTATCTCTTGCTTCTGCAATAGCTTCAGAAGCCTTCTTTCGCTCTGTACCTTCAAGGCGAGCGAGTTCTGCTACGAGCTTGTCATAGCCTTCTTGTGACATGTATGCCATAATGTTTATTGTTTTTCTGTTTGTTTTTCGTTACTTGTAAAGAGTGTAAAAAATGTAGGAACTGCAGTCTTGACCACTGCAGCCCCTATATCCTGTTATCTCATTTACCGTGTGCAAAGTTACTTCTTTTGTTTGATATTTGCAAATGTTTCAGGGAAAAATTGCATATAAAACAAGAAAGTTGTAATTCTTCGCTATTTATATACTGAACTCTTTTAGTTCAAGATGTTAAGCATTTTGATTGTAGCCTTGATTGCAGCTTCCGTCTGGTCGGCATCAAGACCGCGGGTGCGAACAATCTTGCCGCCCTCAAACTCCCATGTGATGATGGTCTGGACAAGGGCATCTGTGCGACCGCCAGGAGGAATTGATACCGTATAGTTGGCAAGCCAAGGGAACTTTCGGTTGAGTTTGTCCTTGTAGATATGGCGAATGCAACGCACGAAAGCGTCGTACATACCGTCGCCGGAACGCTGTTCCTCGTAGATCTTGTCGTCAACTTCAAGCTTCACGGCTGCAACTGGTTTCAATCCGTAAGCCGTTGACACCATGTAACTTAGCAGCTTGACTTTCTCTTCCGGCGTGTCGTGCTTGAGGACATCGGAAACGATGTAAGGAAGGTCTTCCTGAGTTACGATTTCCTTCTTGTCGCCAAGTTCGGTGATTCGCTTCGTAACCTTGAGTGTCTGTTCCGGTGTAAGTTCAAGACCAAGCTCCTCAAGGTTCTTCAGGATATTTGCCTTACCGCTGTTCTTTCCAAGTGCATATTCGCGTCTGCGACCGAAACGCTCCGGATGAAGTGCATTGATGTAAAGTCCGCCCTTGTTGTCACCGTCAGCATGAACACCAGCAACCTGCGTGAAGACATTGTCGCCGATGATTGGCTGGTTTGGTGCGATAGGAATACCGGAGTAGCTTTCCACCATGCGGGAAATCTCGTTGAGCTTTTCCTCGTTGATATGTGTGGCAACCTTTATCTGGTCCTTGAGGATAACCTGAATACTTGCAAGAGGCGCATTGCCACAGCGCTCGCCAAGACCATTCACTGTGACATGAAGTCCCTTGACGCCAGACATTACCGCTGCGTGTGAATTAGCCACGGCAAGGTCGTAGTCGTTGTGTGAATGGAAGTCGAAATGCTCTGAAGGATAGCGCTTTACGATGTCCCCGATATATTGCATCGTGTGCATTGGATCGAGAATGCCGAGAGTGTCAGGGAGCATGAAGCGAGTGATGAGACCGGTCTTTGTGAGCGTGTCGAGCATCTGATAGACATACTCAGGAGAATCCTTCATGCCGTTGCTCCAATCTTCAAGATAGAGGTTTACGGTCAAGCCTTTCGACTTCGCGTATGTTGCCTCGTCGATGATTCCTGCAAAATGTTCCTCAGGAGTTTTCTTGAGCTGGAGAGTGCAATGCTTGAGCGAACCTTTCGAGAGAAGGTTTATCACTGTACCACCGCAATCGGCAATCCAATCAACGGACTTATGGCCATCGCAGAAGCCGAGAACCTCAATGCTCTGCAGGCGGTTAAGCTGCTTCGCATAACGGCAAATCATGCTCACTGCGTCCTTCTCGCCTTCGGAAACGCGAGCGGAAGCTACCTCAAGTCGGTCAACATTGACATCACGCAGAAGTTTTCGCGCCATCATGAGCTTCTCATGTGGCACGAAAGAAACGCCGCTTGTCTGTTCGCCGTCGCGGAGTGTAGAGTCAAGTATTTCTATGTATTTCATTATTTTGGTTTCGCAAGAAACTTGCGAAGGCTAAAGGGTAAAGGCTAAAGGGTAAAGGCTGCTATGCAGATTGTTATACAGACTTCTTTGAGAGCGCCTTTAGCCTTTAGCTTTTAGCCTTTAGCCTCAACTTGAGCTTTGCGAAAGTTGAATGAATTAACTACTTTGCTTCGTAAGCTTCAATCTTATCCTTGTTGGAAAGGAGGAAGTCGATGTCGTCGTAAGCGTTTTCGAGACAATACTTCTTGTAAGAGTTGATCTCAAACTTCTCGCTGTTGCCAGTAGTAAGGTTTGTCACTGTCTGGTTAGGGAGGTCAACCTTAACCTCTGCGTTAGGATTCTCGGCAACGGTAGCGAAGAGTTCCTGCTGGAATTCCTTGCTTACGATAACAGGAAGCACGAAGCAGTTGAGGAGATTGTTGCGATGGATGTCAGCGAATGATGACGAGATGACAACGCGAATGCCATAGCCAGCGATAGCCCAAGCAGCGTGTTCGCGTGAAGAACCTGAGCCCCAGTTGGCGCCACCGATGATGATCTCGCGATTGCCCTTTGAAGGAGTCTCGTTGAAAGGAGCTTGATTCATTACGAAATCAGCAACAGGAGTACCATCGGCATTGTAGCGGATGTCGTGCATGAAAGCATCACCATAGAACTTTGGATCGCGAGTGGTGAACGCGAGAAAGCGAGCAGGGATGATGTTATCTGTATTATTGTTGTCAATTGCGATAGGGAGGCAAGTTGACTGTATGATGTTGAATTTTTCCATAAGACCTTCCCCCAACCCCTTCCTTTCAGGACGGGGAGTAGATACTTTTGTGTGGGGGACATCTACTTCTTGTTGTTATTCTGTATGACCTTCCCTATATTATACATATTTCTCCCCGTCCTGAAAGGAAGGGGCTGGGGGAAGGTCTATTGATTAGGCTCTTATTTTCTTGGGTCAGTAATCACGCCTGTAATAGCACTTGCTGCAACTACGAGTGGCGAAGCAAGGATAGTGCGAGCGCCTGGTCCCTGACGACCTACGAAGTTACGGTTGCTTGTAGAGATTGAGAGCTTGCCAGCAGGAACCTTGTCTGGGTTCATTGCGAGACATGCTGAGCATGAAGGGAGACGGAGTTCGAAACCTGCTTCTTCAAGAATCTTGTCGATGCCTTCGTCGATGATCTGCTGACGAACAAGCCATGAACCAGGAACGAGCCATGCAACAACATTCTCTGCCTTCTTCTTGCCCTTCACTACAGAAGCGAATGCGCGGAAGTCTTCGATACGACCGTTAGTGCAAGCGCCGAGGAAACAGTAGTCAACAGGTGTGCCTTCAAGCTTCTGACCTGGCTCAAACTGCATGTAGTCGAGCATAGCGAGGAACTGTTCCTTCTCTGCTTCGCTCATGCCGTCAGTTGTTGGAATGCACTCGTCGATGGCAATACCAGCACCAGGGTTTGTTCCGTATGTAATGCGTGGAGCAATGTCAGCAGCGTTGTATGTAACTTCCATATCGAATACTGCATCGTCATCACTCTTGAGCTTCTTCCATTCCTCTACAGCCTTGTCCCATTCTTCGCCCTTTGGAGCATACTCACGACCCTTGATGTACTCGAAAGTAGTCTCGTCAGGTGCGATGATACCAGCGCGAGAGCCCATCTCGATAGAGAGGTTAGAGAGTGTGAGACGACCTTCCATAGACATGTTGCGGATAGTAGAACCTGCATATTCAACTACATAACCTGTAGCACCAGAAGTGGTCATCTGTGCCATGATGTAGAGGGCAACATCCTTTGCAGTAACGCCTGGCTGGAGTTCGCCTTCAATATTGATGCGCATGCTCTTTGGCTTAGCCTGGAGAATACACTGTGATGCGAGAACCTGAGCAACCTCAGATGTACCGATACCCATAGCGAGAGCGCCGACAGCACCGTGAGTAGATGTGTGTGAGTCGCCGCAAACGATAGTCATGCCTGGGAGAGAGAGTGCCTTCTCAGGACCTACAACATGGATGATACCATTGTCCTTTGTGCCCATAGCGAAGTGCTTGATGCCAAACTCCTCACAGTTAGCCTTGAGGGTTTCAACCTGCTTCTTGCCGATAGGGTCGTTGATAACTTCCTGCTGGTCAGAAGGAGTGTTGTGGTCAGGCATTGCGATGACATGGTCAGGACGGAAAGCCTTGATGCCCTTGTCGCGAAGTGTATCGAAGGCCTGTGGTGAAGTCACCTCGTGAGCGTAGAGTCTATCAATATAAAGAGCCCCACCCCCGGCCCCTCCCCCTGATGGGAGGGGAGTAGTATCATTAGGGTTAAGGGTTTCTTCTACATTAAATACGATATGAGAATCCCATATTTTGTCGAAGAGAGTATTCATAAATGAAATCTATTTTAAATAATTAAATAATTCTTTTTTAATTTTCGTTGGATTATACAGAACATCATAATTAGAGAAACGCACTACCTTGAATCCAAGACTCTCAATGATCTTTGTTCGTGCTTCATCCAATATTATTTGATTGTCTTCTAAATGATAATCGCCATCCACTTCAATAACCAGTTTGCTGGAGAGACAAATGAAATCAACTATATAATCGCCAATGATATGTTGTCTGCGGAAATGAAAACCCTTATAATTTTTCTTAAGCAAATCCCACATTGCCTTTTCTGCTTCTGTAGGATTGTTTCTGTTCTTCCGAGCATTTTCCTTCAAAAGTTCATACCACATTGGATCTGATGTTTGGTATTTCCTTTCGATTTCATTCATATCATCTATAGTACCCTTCATCCTTCAAAACTAATCACTCCCCTCCCATTACGGGGAGGGGTAGGGGGTAGGGCTTTACATCTTGTTAATACAATCAATATATGCCTCAACGGAAGCTGTAACAATGTCAGTGTTTGCGCCGAAACCGTAGAAGATCTTCTCTGCGTGCTCTACCTGCATGTGAACCTTACACATGTCGTCAGAACCCTTTGAGATAGCCTGGATAGTGAACTCCTTGAGAGTCATCTCGCGCTTGATGATGCACTTGAGAGCCTTGATGGCTGCGTCAACAGGACCATTACCGGAAGAAGCTGCCTCGAAGCGTTCGTTGCCAACGAGAAGACCGATGCTTGCAACAGAGCGAACACCCTTACCAGTAGTTACCTGGAGATAGTCGAGCTTAACATTGTGAGAAGCAGCACGATCAGCACCAGCGAGAACGAGGATGTCATCGTCAGTAACCTCCTTCTTCTTGTCAGCAAGCAAGAGGAATTCCTTGTAGAGCAGGTCGAGCTTTTCGCCTTCCACATCTACGCCGTTCACAGAGAGACGGTGCTTCAAAGCAGCGCGACCAGAACGAGCTGTGAGTACGATAGCGTTATCGTCGATACCAACTTCCTTAGGATCCATGATCTCGTAAGTGGAAACATCCTTGAGCACACCGTCCTGATGAATACCAGAAGAGTGGGCGAAGGCATTCTTACCAACGACAGCCTTGTTTGGCTGAACAGGCATGTTCATCAAAGAACTTACCATGCGTGAAGTAGGGTAGATCTTAGTAGTGTTGATGTTTGTCTCGATGCCAAGGTCTGGGTGAGTCTTGAAAATCATTGCAACCTCCTCAAGGGAAGTGTTGCCGGCACGCTCACCGATACCATTGATGGTAACCTCCACCTGACGAGCTCCACCAAGAACACCAGCTACGGTATTTGCCGTTGCCATACCAAGGTCGTTGTGGCAGTGGGTAGAAAGGATTGACTTGCCTGCTGCGAAAGCATCAACATGCTCGTAGAGGTAGGCAATCTTCTCCTGATACTCGTTTGGAACGCGGAAACCTGTTGTGTCAGGGATGTTACAAACAGTAGCACCAGCCTTTGTGACAGCGTCAATGACACGAGCGAGATACTCGTTGTCTGTACGGCCAGCGTCCTCTGCATAGAACTCAACATCCTCAACATACTTCTTTGCATACTTCACAGCAGCAACAGCACGCTCGATGATTTCCTCGCGAGTGGAGTTGAACTTATATTTAATGTGAGAATCACTTGTACCGATACCAGTGTGAATACGCTTGCGCTTAGCATACTTCAAAGCGTCGGCAGCGCAGTCGATGTCCTTCTCTACGGCACGAGTGAGTGCGCAGATTGTAGGCCAAGTGACAGCCTTTGAGATTTCAATGACAGAATTGAAATCGCCAGGGCTTGAGATAGGGAAACCAGCTTCAATGACATCTACGCCAAGCTGTTCGAGCTGCTTAGCCACCTGAATTTTCTCAACAGTGTTGAGCTGGCATCCAGGCACCTGCTCGCCGTCACGCAGCGTGGTGTCAAAAATGTAAAGTTTGTCAGCCATATTTAGTTTTTGTTAATTTTCTGATTAAAAAGTATAATGTTTAAAGCATAAGAACGATTATTCTTCAGAGCTTGTATCCAACTCCTTGAAAGTGAATTCTTCTGCAGATATTGTCTTCACGAAATAACGGTTGTTCTTCTGTAGTTTCTTCATCATTCCAACGAATTTCTTGCTGATCTTTTTCCTGTTTCGGTCGAAGATGATGGCGCAAGTAGGATGTTCTATGCCCATTCTCTTGAAGTGTTCCTTCAATTGGTTTGAGTAAGAAGAGCGGTTTACGAGGAAACCATTCTTTTTGTTGACGGTAACTCTTGGCATGTTTGAGATCTCTGTCAGATAAACAATTGAATCGTTGAGAGATGTTACATAGCCAAAGGCGTACATGTCCGTCACTTGAATCTCGTTCTTTTCCTGAGCAGAAATCTGTCCAAGGGAAAGCGTTAGAAAAGATAGTATAAGTAGAAGATGTTTCATTCCTATATATTATATAATGTGTAATCCGTCAATAAATCAGTATTGACGGATAGTTTTTCTTAGTTTACGCAAAGCCTTGTTCCTGATTTGACGAACACGCTCACGCTTCAATCCCATCTCATCGGCACACTCCTGCATTGTCATGGCAGCACAGTTTATGCCATAGAGAGCAGATATCACGGTAAGCTCCCTTGCATTCAGCGTTGCTATGCTGTCAAGAAGAGCCTCTTTTAGCTCCTGTGTAAGAACGAGTTCATCCGTAGCGGGTTCTCCGCCACGGATAAAGTCATCGTTTCGTATATCGTTAAGATATTTTATGTTCACTGTATATATGTTTTATTTTTCCTCTTGTTCGAGCGATACTGCAAAGTAACCGCGACGACCTGTTGGGAAGATTCCCTTGAGGTAAACGACTGGGTCTTCTTTGCTTGTAGATGCAGATTTTACTACCTTCTGGAGATCACTTTCGCTAGCAATCTTTGTGTCGTTTGCGCTCAGGATGATGAAACCAGCAGGAACGCCAGCTTCCTTCATCGCACCATTGTCAACCTTAGTGACCTTGAGTCCGTATGGGATTTCAAGCTGTTCCTTCTCCTGGGCGTTGATAGGGCGGAATGTTGCACCGAGAATGTCGAGTTCTGCATTCTTCACAACCTTGGTGTTGCCCTGAGCGTTGCGGAGAGTAACTTCCTTCTGCATAGTCTTCTTGCCACGCATGAATGTGAGAGTTATCTTGTCGCCTGGACGCTTTGTAGCGAGAGCTTCCTGAAGTTCACTCATCTTCTTGACAGACTTTCCGTCAACCTTTGTGATGATGTCGTCCTTCTCAATGCCAGCCTGGGCTGCAGCTCCATTGTCAAGAACCTCTTCCACATGGATACCTTCCATAGTGCCTACTTCTACTTCCTTGCCCTGAGCCTTCATAGAGTCGTAGTACTTGTTTACGTCAGTACCAGTGATGCCGATTACTGCGCGCTGAACAGTACCATACTGCTTGAGGTCAGCAACAACCTTGTTCATGATTGTTGTTGGAATGGCGAAACCATAGCCAGAATAACTGCCTGTCTGAGAATAGAGCATTGCGTTGATACCTACGAGTTCGCCCTGAGTGTTGACAAGAGCACCACCTGAGTTTCCTGCGTTGATAGCGGCATCAGTTTGGATGAAAGATTCCACACCGTTTGCACCGAGAGAACGAGCCTTGGCACTAACGATACCCGCAGTCACCGTGTTGTTCAAACCGAGAGGGTTACCAACAGCGAGAACCCATTCTCCAACCTTGAGCTTGTCTGAATCGGCAATCTTGATGGCAGGAAGATCCTTTGCGTTGATCTTGATGAGAGCGAGGTCGGTTGATTCGTCTGTACCAATAATCTTTGCTGAATATTCCTTGTTGTCATTCATTGTTACTGTGAGCTCATCAGCACCAGCCACAACGTGATTGTTTGTTACGATATAACCGTCAGTGGAAATGATTACGCCTGAACCTGCACCTTCCTTCTTAGGAGTCTGCACCTGACGCTTCTGCTTGCCACCATTACCCTGACCACGACCGAAGAAACCTCCGAATGGGTCGAAGAAGTCTGCGAATGGATCGCTCTCTACTTCTACCGTCTGTATCTTGGCGTTCTGGAGGAAGTGGATATAGACCACTGATGGAAGAGCTTTCTCGGCAGCGTAGGTAAGGTCAACGGCATTGCCAGGAGCTGCTGCGTTGTTTGCTGCGATAGACTCTGGAGTGACTGCATGGTTAGCAGCGCAGGTATTTGTGAAGTTTAGTACAAGACTAAGTGTTGCAGTAAGAGTTGCAATTAACGAAAAGATGTTTGCTTTTTTCATGTCGTTTTTGAGTTTTAAGATGCTGCAAAGTTATGACTTTAGAACATAATAGCAAATTATGTGCCGAAACTTTAACAACAATTTAGAACATTTAAAAGCTATTTAAGGAATAGTTCAGTTAATGTTAATTTTGTTAAACAATCCAGTTTTGCGATTAAAGGGAAAGCGTTGCAGGATATAAGCCGAGTTATGTTGTTTCATCTCGTCATTTATCTAAGCGTTCTACCCTCCAACGCGCTCCGAAGAGCTTCGGGCAGGCAACCCTAACATGTCGTTGGTTTACGCGAACTTACAGCCTCCAGATAGCACAGCCAACGATGTTGCCACCGCTGCTGGTGAGCTCTTACCTCACCTTCTCACCCTTACCCTGCGAACAGGGCGGTTATTTTCTTCTGCATCTCCTGATGTTGCCACCAGCGCCACTTTCTGACATGGAGTGCCTTATGCTGCCCGGACTTTCCTCTGAACCGTCTGCGATCGGGGCGAACCCTCTCGCAGAAGACATCCAGCGACGAAACTCCCGCAGCGCTTTCAAGCTGCAAAGATACTAATTTTTTGGAACTAATTTGATGTTATAATTGATTTATTTGCATATTACGCAATTCCTAAATTGCATTTTTTCATCATAATCAAGAAAATGACGAAAGAAAAAGTACAAATCCTATATGTTTTATTTAAAAAAACGCAAGCACTATGTGTGCCTGCGTTTAATTATGGGGAATGGAGGGATTACTTGTAATACTCCTTTTTGCCTGCAGCGAGAGTGTTCTTCATAAGAGAGCAGATAGTCATCGGACCAACGCCGCCTGGCACTGGTGTGATGTAGCTGCACTTAGGGGCAACATTCTCGAAGTCAACATCGCCTGAGAGACGGAAACCGCTCTTGCGTGTTGCGTCTGGAACGCGTGTTGTGCCGACATCAACAATCACTGCGCCGTCCTTCACCATGTCGGCTGTTACGAAGCCTGGCTGACCGATAGCTGCGATGATGATGTCTGCCTCGCGACATTCCTCCTTCAGTGTCTTTGAACGAGAGTGGCAAACAGTTACTGTTGCGTCGCCATACTGCTTCTGGATCATGAGTTGTGCCATAGGCTTGCCAACGATATTTGAGCGACCGAGAACAACGCATTTCTTTCCAGAAGTCTCGATGTTGTAGCGCTTCAAGAGAGTGACAATGCCGAGAGGTGTTGCTGAGATGAAGCAAGGCAAACCGATAGCCATGCGACCCACGTTGATTGGGTGGAAGCCGTCAACATCCTTCTTGTAGTCGATAGCCTCGATAACCTTCTGCTCGTCAATGTGCTTAGGCAATGGGAGCTGTACGATGAATCCGTCAACATCATCATCGTTGTTGAGCTCATCAACCTTCTTCAGGAGCTCTTCCTCAGTGATGTCGTCCTCATAGCGGATGAGTGTGCTCTTGAATCCGCACGCCTCGCACGCGAGAACCTTGTTCTTTACGTAAGTCTCAGAGCCACCGTCGTGACCAACGAGAATGGCTGCGAGGTGAGGCTGCTTGCCGCCGTTAGCCATTATTTCCTTTACTTCCTCTGCAATCTCAGCCTTGATGGCAGTTGCAGTTGCTTTTCCGTCAATTAAAGTCATATTTTTGTGTTTATAGATTTACGATTTACAATTTTCCTTTAAAACGCTGCA
>JAKSLI010000059.1 GCA_024401305.1 Bacteroidaceae bacterium
CAAAATTACCATGCTATCTCATCCTTGCCGCATTGTTTCAAGTAACTATTGCAGAGTTCAAAATGGTGGTTGCCGAAGAAACCGCGATGGGCAGAGAGTGGAGATGGATGGACACTGGTAAGCACAAGATGCTTTGATTCGTCAATAAGCTTCTTCTTGCTTATGGCATAACTGCCCCAGAGGATGAAGACGACATTCTCTTTTTGCTCCGAAATCTTTTGGATGACAGCATCGGTGAATGTTTCCCAACCTTGACGCTGGTGTGAACCTGCCTGATGGGCGCGGACAGTAAGGGTGGCATTGAGAAGTAGCACTCCTTGCCTTGCCCAATGGGTAAGGTCGCCGTTGCGTCCTGCTATGCCAAGTTCCTTGTAGATATTGACCAACGAAGGCGGTATGCGGATGCCATCTGGCACGGAGAAGCACAAACCCATGGCTTGCCCTGGCTCGTGGTAAGGGTCTTGTCCGAGAATAACCACCTTCACCTCATTGAACGGACAGAGGTTGAAGGCGTTGAAGATTAGCGGACCAGGAGGGTAACATGCCGTCTGTCGATATTCATTACGAACAAAATCGGTGAGTCTGACAAAGTATTCCTTGTCAAACTCACCGCTTAATATTTCATTCCACGATGGGTGAATCTTTACATTCATAATATAATTCGAAGCAAGCTTCGAGGCTAAAGGGTAAAGGCTAAAGGGTAAAGGTTTCCATGCGGACAGAGCCTTTAGCTTTTAGCCTTTAGCCTTCAGCCTCAAGTTTCATGCGAAACTTGAATATTAGAAATAGCTTGAGCCGTCAAAACAGTGTGTGCAGATGCACTCCTTTGGAAGACCGATAGCATCGACGATGGTCTCAATCTTTGAGAACTTGAGAGAAGAGAGTCCGAGACGCTTGCGGATTTCCTCTACCATCTTCTCGTGCTTCTCAGAACCTGTCTTTGCGTATTCGTCAAGATCCTTGCCTGAATCGCCCTCAAAATCGCGGATTACACGGCGAGTGATGAGTTCCATCTCGCTCTTTGATGCTGTGAAGTTAACATATTCACAAGGGTAGATGAGCGGAGGACATGCAATACGCATGTGAACTTCCTTGGCACCATTCTCGAAGAGTTCCTTGACATTACCACGAAGCTGTGTACCACGAACGATTGAGTCGTCACAGAAAAGGAGTCGCTTGCCCTTGAGCATGTCGTAGTTAGGGATGAGCTTCATCTTTGCCACAAGGTCGCGCATCGACTGGTTGCTTGGAGTGAACGAGCGTGGCCATGTAGGAGTATATTTTGAGATTGTGCGGTGGTAAGGCACGCCCTTGCCTATTGCATAGCCGAGAGCCATACCGATACCAGAGTCTGGAATACCGCAAGCGCAGTCAACTTCCGTATCGTCTTCCTTACCCATTGCAATACCGCAAGCCTGACGCATCTCCTCTACATTCTTGCCTTCGTAACAAGAAGTTGGGAAACCGTAGTAAATCCAAAGGAAAGAACAGATCTGAAGTTTCTTCTCTGGTGCGCGAAGCTGCTCCATCTTCTCAGGAGTGAAGCGAACAATCTCGCCTGGACCGATGTAAGAATCGATAGTATAACCGAGGTTTGGGAATGCTGTTGACTCAGAAGTAAGCGCCCAAGCACCATCTTTCTTGCCGACAACAATTGGCGTTCTGCCCAAACGGTCGCGAGCTGCGATAATGCCATTCTCTGTGAGGATAAGCATTGAGCATGAACCCTTCACCTTCTTATAGACATTCTCAATACCCTCCACAAAGTTCTTGCCCTGCGTGATGAGCAACGCAACGAGCTCTGTTGGGTTTGTTGTACCCTGAGAAAGTTCTGCAAGGTGATGGTAGTTGTCAAGTTGTTCCTTCTCAAGTTCGTCTATGTTGACAATCTTTGCAACTGTCACGATGGCGAATTTGCCGAGGTGAGAGTTGAACACGATAGGCTGCGGATCAGTGTCAGAGATAACACCGATACCAGAATTGCCAACGAACTTGTCAAGATCTTCCTCAAATTTAGTACGGAAATAAGTACTCTCAAGGTTGTGAATCTTTCTGCAAAAGCGCTTTGATTCAGGGTCATATGTACACATACCTCCTCGTTTTGTGCCGAGGTGAGAGTTGTAGTCGATGCCATAGAAAAGGTCTGTGGCACATGGATGAGTGGAAATGGTTCCGAAAAAGCCTCCCATTTTAGTCAGTTTTTGTTTGTTTTTACGAGCGCAAAGTTACAATTTTATTGCTAAAAAGCGAAATATATGTAGAATAAAATTCCAAAAAAATTAACTTACATTCAACTTTCGCTATTTTGGCGCGTCAAAGTTACATTAATAGCTTTAAGATATGGGGGTTGTATCAATATGAAACTTCCTCAAGAAAGAGTCCATTTGCAGGAACACTTTCGCCCGCAGCCGAGCGTGATTTCTGCGAAAGAACAGATTGAAACTGCTCGAGAGTCATTCGTCCGCGACCTACTTCTATCAGCGTTCCGACCACCGCACGCACCATGTTTCTCAGGAAGCGATTGGCTGCAATTTCGAAATGCCAGTTTGTTTCGCTATCCTTAACCCACTGGGCATGAGTGAGATTGCACATCGTAGTCTTTACATCGGAGCCTACCTTGCAGAAAGAAGCAAAGTCTTTCTCGCCAATAAGCATCTTTGCAGCCTCATTCATCTTGTCGAAATCCAGCTGCCAATGGATTTGCCATGAGTATTGGCGGGCAAAAGGATCCTTGCGAGTGGAGATGTAATAATGATACCTGCGCGAAGTAGCAGAGAAGCGAGCGTGCATATCGTCAGCGACAGGTTCTATGCGAAGTACGGAGATGTCGCGAGGGAGAAGGCGGTTGAGTTTGTAAGAGACCCCCTCTAACTCCCCCACGAGGGGGAGGACAGTCTCAAAATGCGCAACCATGTGACGGGCATGAACGCCTGTGTCCGTTCTGCCAGCTCCCACAACCTCTATGGGTTGGCGCAAAATGACAGAAAGAGCCTTTTGAAGCTCTTCTTGTACCGTGTTTCCGTTTGGCTGTATCTGCCAACCGTGGTAGTTTGTTCCGTCGTATTGAAAATGAATGAATAGTCTCATAATACAAAAAGCCCTCCCTTGTGGGGAGGGTTTATGTAGGGTCTTATTACATGTTTCTACCGTGACACTGCTTGAATTTCTTTCCGCTACCACATGGGCATGGATCGTTACGCCCTACCTTCTGATCGCGAATGATTGGAATTCGTGGCATATTGCGCTGTGCACTTTCGCGAGTGTCGCGAGAAGCCACTTCACGCTGAATGCGCTGAGCCTCATCGAGATCCTCAGCCTTGTCCGTAAGCTGTGGACGAGTGAGGTGAGCTGGCATTGGAGGTACCATTCCTCTGCCTGGCATTGGAGGTCTTGAAGGCTGCTGTGGTTGCTGAGGAGCTTGCTGTTCTGGCTGCTCTGGTGCGTTGTCAGGTTCTTCCTGTACCATCTCTGGGATAGCTGCACGCATGAGGATTGCAACAATCTGGTCGTTCATTTCGTTAACCATATTGTCGAAGAGCTTCACACTTTCAAGTTTGAAGATTACGAGTGGATCCTTCTGCTCGTAAGAAGCGTTCTGAACAGAATGCTTGAGCTCATCGAGAGCACGGAGGTTTTCCTTCCAGCAGTCGTCAATAATGTGAAGCATGATCTGCTTCTCGAACTCCTTGACAACATTCTTGCAACCGTTCTCGTATGCTTCCTTGAGGTCAACGCGGATGTTATAACCACGCTTGCCATCAACAACAGGCACTACGATATACTTGAAGCGATCGCCTTGCTCCTCGAAGACGCGAGTAACGACAGGCATCGCTGTGTTCTGCATCTTGTCTGTACGCTGCTTGAAGAGTTGCATAATCTGTTGGAAAGTATCTTCGCAAAGCTTATCCTGATTGCCGTTCAGGAATTCCTGCTCAGTGAATGGGCACTCCATGTAGAAGAGCTTGATGAAGAGTTCCTTGCAACCTTCGTAATCGTTCTTTGTGATGACATTCACGACACGGTCCCAGATGATGTTTGCGATGTCCATGCCGATACGCTCACCCATAAGGGCGTGACGACGCTTGTCATAGACAACAGTACGCTGCTTGTTCATCACATCATCATATTCAAGCAGACGCTTACGGATACCGAAGTTGTTTTCCTCAACCTTCTTCTGTGCACGCTCGATGGCGTTTGTTACGATTGAGGACTCAATACGCTCACCTTCCTCAAAGCCGAGACGGTCCATTACAGACGCTATCTTCTCAGAAGCGAAGAGACGCATCAACTTATCTTCGAGCGAAACATAGAATACAGAAGAACCTGGGTCACCCTGACGACCGGCACGACCACGAAGCTGACGGTCAACGCGACGGCTTTCGTGACGCTCAGTACCGATGATAGCGAGACCACCAGCGTCCTTGATTTCCCGAGAAAGCTTGATATCGGTACCACGACCTGCCATGTTGGTTGCGATGGTAACAGTCTTTCCGAAACCTGCCTGAGCTACGATATCTGCTTCACTTTGGTGGAGCTTGGCGTTCAATACGTTGTGCTGGATGCCACGCATCTTGAGCATACGAGAAAGGAGCTCAGAAATTTCAACCGATGTAGTACCGACAAGTACAGGACGACCCTGCTCAACCATTGTCTGAACCTCTTCGATTACGGCGTTGTATTTCTCGCGGTTTGTCTTATATACGCGGTCGTCCATGTCAACACGTGCAATAGGACGGTTTGTAGGAATCTCAACAACATCGAGCTTATAGATATCCCAGAACTCACCTGCCTCTGTGATGGCAGTACCGGTCATACCAGAGAGCTTGTGGTACATACGGAAATAGTTCTGGAGAGTGATTGTTGCGAAAGTCTGTGTTGCATCCTTCACCTTGCAGTGTTCCTTAGCTTCCACTGCCTGGTGCAAACCATCGCTCCACTGACGACCTTCCATAATACGGCCTGTCTGCTCGTCAACAATCTTCACTTCTCCATCGTCAATGACATACTCTACGTCCTTCTCGAACATACAGTAAGCCTTGAGGAGCTGGCGGATAGTGTGAACACGCTCACTCTGAACAGCATAGTGGTCAAGGAGTTGGTCTTTCTTTGCAAGACGCTCTTCGTCAGAAAGGCTCTTTTCGTTTTCAAGATCAGAAAGTTCTGTTGTAATGTCAGGAATGACGAAGAGATCCTTCTCGCCAACCTGATTTGCCATCCATTCAGTACCCTTGTCTGTCATCTCGCAAGAATTGAGCTTCTCGTCAACCACGAAGTAAAGTGGTGCTACAGCCTCAGGCATCTTGCGGTTATTGTTCTCCATGAAGTACTCTTCCGTCTTGAGCATACCAGCCTTGATACCCTCTTCAGAAAGATACTTGATGAGTGGCTTGTTCTTTGGCAAACACTTATAAGAACGATAGAGGGAAACGAAACCTTCGTCAATAATCTTCTGGTCGTTCTTTTCCTTACCTTCATTGATAAGACGCTTAGCCTCAGCGAGATATTCAGTAGCAAGCTTACGCTGTACGCCTACAAGTTTCTCAACGAGTGGCTGATACTGCTCGAACATCTGCACATCGCCGTTTGGCACTGGACCTGAGATGATGAGCGGAGTACGGGCGTCATCCACGAGCACAGAGTCAACCTCATCGACGATAGCGTAGTTGTGACGGCGCTGAACGAGGTCGTCTGGCGAAACAGCCATGTTGTCGCGGAGGTAGTCGAAACCGAACTCGTTGTTTGTACCGAATGTGATGTCTGCCTGATAAGCCTTGCGACGCTCAGGAGAGTTTGGACGATGCTTGTCGATACAGTCAACAGAAAGACCGTGGAACATATAGAGAGTACCCATCCATTCCGAGTCACGCTTTGCAAGATAGTCGTTCACGGTTACGACATGAACACCATTTCCTGTCAATGCGTTGAGGAATACAGGCAATGTTGCCACGAGGGTCTTACCTTCACCAGTTGCCATCTCGGCAATCTTACCTTGGTGAAGCACAGTACCACCGAAGAGCTGCACATCGTAGTGAACCATATCCCACTTGAGGTCGTTACCTCCAGCAATCCAGTGGTTGCTGTAGATAGCCTTGTCGTCCTCGATGCGGAGGAAGCCTTTTCCTTCAGCCACAAGTTCGCGGTCGAAATCGGTTGCAGTTACCACAACTTCCTCATTGTGTGCGAAGCGGTTTGCTGTTTCCTTTACGATAGCAAAAGCAACAGGAAGAACCTCTGTAAGTCCTTCTTCATACTGCTCAAGAACCTCCTTGTCGAGCTTGTCGATTTCGTTGAAGATTGCTTCACGCTCATCGATTGGAGTGTCCTCTATCTTTGCCTTGAGAGTTTCTATCTTGGCAAGGTTTTCCTTACCCTTGCTGAGTACTATCTCCTTGATTTCGATAGTCTTCGCTCTCAGTTCATCGTTCGAGAGAGCCTGAATCTCCGGATAGACAGCCTTAACCTTCTCCACAACAGGCTGGATAAGCTTCATGTCGCGAGAAGATTTGTCGCCGAAGATTGATTTGATGATTTTAAAGAATCCCATATTTAGTTTATTTTTATTCCTATATTATAATATCTCTTTAATTACAACATGTATGCCATTACGCTTCTGCTTCATCCGGACTATTCGGAAGTGCGTTCGTTGAAACGCTGCATGATCCATTCGTTCTGCTCTTCGATAGTCATGTTGCTATTGTCGAGAAGCAGTGCATCTTCTGCCTGACGGAGAGGAGAAACCTCGCGATGAGAGTCCTGATAGTCTCTTTCGCGTACATTATTTAATATGTCCTGGAAGTCAGCCTCCTGGCCTTTAGCCTTCAGTTCATCGTAACGACGCTGAGCACGAACCTCATCGCTTGCTGTTACGAATATCTTGAATTCCGCATCAGGGAATACTGTTGTGCCGATGTCACGACCGTCCATCACAACGCCTTTGTCCTGTCCCATGCGACGCTGCTGGTCAACCATCGCTGTGCGCACGAAAGGAAGGGCAGCTATCTCGCTAACATGCGACGATACTTCCATGCCGCGGATCTCGTTTTCCACGATTTCACCGTTCAGGCAAGCAAGCGGTTTGCCAGTCTCTGGGTCAAGTTGGAAAGTGATTTGAATGTCGTTGATATGCTGTTCAAGATCGGCTGGAGCGA
Source organism: Bacteroidaceae bacterium (assembly GCA_024401305.1). Taxonomy (GTDB): domain Bacteria; phylum Bacteroidota; class Bacteroidia; order Bacteroidales; family Bacteroidaceae; genus Prevotella. Next base: position 7,149 of record JAKSLI010000059.1, read on the forward strand.
TGTTGTTGCGCATTGCATAAAGCGTGCAGCAACGGTACATTGCGCCAGTATCAACATATATGTAGCCAACTTTCTTTGCAAGGTCCTTTGCCATTGTGCTCTTGCCGCAAGAAGAGTGACCGTCAATTGCTATAGTAATCTTTTTCATTATTTTTGCATTACGAATTTATCGACATGAAGAATTACGAATTTATCGACATGAAGAACTCCGAGTTGTCTCTCGTGCGAGCCAAGTGTCGCTGAATCTCAGTCATTGATTCTATTGGATTCATATCAGCAATGAACTTCCTAATTACCCACATCTTCTCCTGAGTATATTGGTCAAGCAGCAGGTCGTCGCGGCGAGTGCTTGATGCAACGAGGTTGACAGCAGGGAAAACGCGCTTGTTTGCGAGTGAGCGGTCAAGCTGAAGTTCCATGTTACCGGTACCCTTGAACTCTTCAAAGATAACCTCATCCATCTTGGAACCAGTATCAATAAGAGCTGTTGCGATGATAGTCAGCGAACCGCCACCTTCGATGTTACGGGCAGCACCGAAGAATCGCTTTGGCTTCTGGAGAGCATTAGCATCAACACCACCGGTAAGCACCTTGCCTGATGCTGGTGCAACAGTGTTGTAGGCACGAGCAAGACGAGTTATCGAGTCAAGGAAAATCACAACATCATGTCCACATTCCACGAGACGCTTTGCCTTCTCAAGCACAAGATTGGCAATCTTCACATGCTTATCGGCTGGTTCATCGAATGTAGAAGCGATGACTTCCGCATTTACCGTACGAGCCATGTCGGTAACTTCCTCTGGACGCTCGTCGATGAGAAGCATCATGAGGTAAGCTTCCGGATGATTGGCAGCAATGGCGTTTGCTATATCTTTCATGAGGATTGTCTTACCAGTCTTTGGCTGTGCAACGATGAGCGCACGCTGTCCTTTACCGATTGGAGAGAACAGATCGACAATTCTCGTAGATTTGTTTGTTGTCTTTGGATCACCACAAAGAGTGAACTTCTCGTCTGGGAAAAGTGGTGTGAGATGCTCGAAAGGTATGCGGTCGCGAACTTCTTCTGGGCGTCTGCCGTTGATGAAATCCACAGATGTGAGTGTGAAGAACTTTTCGCCATCAAATGGAGGACGGACCTTGCATTCAAGGACATCGCCAGTCTTCAGTCCAAACTGCTTGACATACTGACCCGCCACATAGACATCGTCTGGAGACGACACATAATTGTACTCTGAAGAGCGAAGGAATCCGTAGCCGTCTGGCATCATTTCAAGAACACCACTCGCAGAGATGAGGTTCTCGAATCGGTATTCCACAGTCTCTTGCTTTTGCTGAACAGGCTTCTGTACAGGACGCGCTACAGGTTGGCTGGCAGGCTGACTTACCGGCTGCTGCACACTCTGTTGTGGAACAGGCTTTACATTCTGCTGTGGAGCTTGCTGAACAGGTCGCTGAACAGGAGTTGGAGCATATTCCTGCTTGCGGACAAAGATAGGCGGTTCTGTCGGACCATCATACATATTATAGTTCTGGAGCACGCCGAAATCTTCTACCGGAATATCCTGGATGATGATGAAGTCGCAATCCTCAGGAACATTAGAGGTTTCAGAAGTTTCAGAAGTTTCAGAAGTTTCAGAAGTTTCAGAAGTTTCAGAAGTTTCAGAGGTTTCAGGGGTTTCAGAAGTTTCTGAGGTTTCAGAGGTTTCAGAAATCTCTGGAGTTTCAAGAGTTTCAGGAGTTTCAGGAACTTCCTGACTTTCAGAAATTTCCTGACTTTCAGGCGCTTCATTCTGAGCCTTCTGCTGAGCTTCCCAAATAGCAAGTGCTTCTATCTCTGCCTTTGATCTTCTGCCACGATGAGGTTTGAGAAGTTGTTCTGGGTTCAGCAGGAGTGCAGCAACCTCTGGGGAGATCTCTTCCAGATTATCTTTAACAGGCTCTGCGTTGGCAACAACAGTTTCCTTTGCCGAAACCTCTGGTTCCTGCATCACGGTTTGCGCTTCTTCCTGAAGTCCTTCCGAAACGAAATTCTCGTCGAAGAGTCCTTTCTGGGCAGCAGCATCTATCTGTTTCTTTATGGATTTGCGTTTTGCTTTGGAGTCAAGACTCTCCCCATCCATACCACTTACGGTATAGACAGCATCTTTCTTTACCATCCTTGTGCGCTTTCTTTTAGGCGCATCGTTGAGAATCTCTTCTGAAGAGTTCTCAATAATCTCATTATTGTTTGACACTATATTTGTAAAATAAATTCTGGATTATTGTCGGGCGGGATATGTGCCCAAAGAAGGTTTGGAAAATAAGGAAACTTCCAAACACGGTGCAAAGTTAGCAAAAATAAATGATTTACCAACTATAAAAGCTATTTTTTCACATTTTTAACTCAACTTTTGCAAGCTTATCATTCAACCGTGATACTTTCTATTCGAAGCTTCACGATTCCGCCAGGCGTATGTGCTTCGGCAATGTCACCCGGTTTCTTTCCCATCATAGCCTCTGCAATAGGCGATTTTATGGAGATTTTCTTCTCCTTCAAGTTCGCTTCGTGAGGGTTTACTATAGTATATTTCATCCTGGCATTATTGGCAAGATTGGTAAACTCCACTGTACGAAGCACACCTACCGTATCGCAATTGAGCGTAGTAGGATCAAGGACGCGTGCAAACTTCAGGACATTCATCTTGAAGCGTATCTTGCCCATCAACTTCCTGAGTTCACGCTTTGCAGCATGATACTCGAAGTTCTCGCTCAAGTCGCCCTTTGCCCTAGCCTCTGCGAGTTCGTCTTGCTGCTTAGGCAACTGAACCTTGGTAAGCTCGTCTATTTCCGCTACGAGCTGGTCGTAACATTCCTGTGAAATATATTCCATAATGCCAGTAAAGTTAAGGTTTTAATTCCACGCTGCGACCTTGGATGTCAAATTCCTTGCCATCCTTTTCAACGATTATCTTGCCGCCCTTGAGAATCTTACGAACCTTGAGTCCTTCTGGTGCAAGCGTCTCGTTGATGGCAGTTTCGTATTCCTCTGTGATTTCAATGAACTCGCCTTCCTGGTCAATGCAAAGAAGGTAGTTCTCACCTTCACCTGAGTAGATCACACCGTTCTGGCCAAGAATCTTGAAGTTGATCTGATAGAGGTTGGTGTTCACCTTCTGACCATAGACGTACAAGGTCTGAGCCTTGAGAGCTTCAAGTTCAAGAGTTGCGGCAACAGTTCCCACGCGCACTTCACATCCGTTCTCATAGAACATCTGTATCTGGTCGTCAGCGAGCGTGCCTTCTGAAATTCCGTATTTGCCAACAACGCCCTCGCCTTCATGACCGAAGTAGAAAGAGAACAAGTAGCCATCGCCAACGATATTGTCGTCATCGTCGTACTCAAGGTTCTGGAACTGCATTGTATATTCCGAGTAGTTGTCCTCATTGCCCATCTGCAGCGCAATCATCGTAGTTGCACTTGCCATGTCAATAGGATATTCAACCTCTTCCTTCATGCACTTCAGGTCATCGATGTACATTGTGCCATGATAAAGAACATCATCAATGCCGTACATATCAACCGTCAACTTCGTAACGCCGTCTTCCTTTTCCGCGTGTGCCTTCATGTATTTTGCGTCGTGGAAGACATAAGTGTTGCCTGTGACAACCATCATGTCGCAAGCATCCATGTAGAAGTCGTCATTGTTGAAATCGCCTTCAAGGTCATGAGCGTACATGTAGAAACGCATCTGATACTCGCCTGGCTTGACGGCACCAACGCCAACAAGTCCGAGACCTTGCGAATAGTCGAGCATTGAGACATGGCCAAAGTCTATGTTTACAGTACTCTCTGGCTCTGGCATATAGCCACCTTGCTCGTATCTCATCGTAACATGATAGAGAATGCCGTCCATGCTTGTCAGGTCTGCATAGATCATAACAAGCTTGCCCTGCACTTCCATTCTCACCTTTGCGTCAAAGACATCAACGAAACGCTCCTCTGCAGTGACGAGAAGGTTGGTGTATTGCATGAGAAGGTCGTCCTTCTTCCATTCCATCTTGCCCGAAGTGAAAGCTTCCGACTTAATGGCAATAGACATCTGGTAGTCGCTGTTCATGGCGCCAAACTGATAGCAGCCATACATGTCAGAGAGGTCTTGCAGAACAACATTCGTGAAGGTGATGTCCTTCTCTTCCTTTATCTCAACCTCGTATGCCCCATTGTACATAGTAAGCTGATACAATATCAAGTCTTCACCGAGGATATCTATTGTCATGATGGTGTTTTCGCCTTCCTTCTTGTGAACGGCAGAAGCTGTGATTACAGTGATATCCTTGCCCGCCTTCTTGTCGTGAAGTTCCGGCATAAGGAGATCTGCACGATAGAAAGTGCCGAGGAGTTCGTCGCCAACGATGCCATAAGCAAGCTTGTAGTTATCGTTTTCTGCACGAATAGCGTATGTTCCATAGAAACCGTTCGGTTCTATTCGGGCATAGCCGAGATTGTCGGTGCGGGTTTCCTTTGGTTGTGGGGCAGCAATGACAGCCTCAACCTTGAATCGCATTTTATTGTTTGTCAGGCAGTTAGTCTTCACCCTATAGCAAGAGCCCTCGTCAGTAACCGTGACATCCATATCCACGAACGAGTAGAACACCATGTCGTTCTTCGGATTGCGGACATAGTTGTAGTTCTTGCCATTGGTGTCCATGTGGAATTCAGCATTGCCGAAGGTGCCGAACATGCTATCAGAGTAGTAGTTCAGCTGCATCTTCCACTGTCCGTCTGGCGAGAAGATAGTTATATTGTAGTTGTTCTGCTTCGGATTGTCCTCCATCTTTGCATTGTCTGAAAAGAACTCGATGAGTTTCTCGTCAGAACCCTGCGCCAACATGCTTGCTGGCATCAGGAAGAGCAGTGAGAATATAAGGTTAATTAGCCTATACATTAATATAAAAGAAAAAGTGAAAAGTTTTAGCGTACAGATCAATTAAAAGTTCCCATTTGGGGGGATAGGGGGTCACTCCGCCTCACGATATTTGTTGTCGTCTTCATCTTCCATCATGGAAAGATATGACTTGTAGCGTGATTCTGCGATGTAATGCTCCTCTATAGCCTTCAGCACAGCACAGCCTGGTTCGTGAGTGTGGGTGCAATCGCTGAAGCGGCAGTCTTTTGAGAAGTGGAATATTTCCTTGAAATAAGAACTCATCTCCTCGGGTTTCATGTCGAAAGAGCCGAAGCCTTTCACACCCGGAGTGTCTATGAGCCAAGAGACCCCCTCCGACTCCCCCACAAGGGGAGAGTTGATACCATCCGGAAGGCTCTGTCCTCCCCCCTGTGGGGGAGTTAGAGGGGGTCCAGAGGTTTCAGGGAACGGAATCATTTCCGAGAATGTAGTAGTGTGCTGACCGAGGTTATATGCATCGGAAATAGCGGATGTCTTCAGGTTAAGTCCCGGAATGAGTGAGTTCAGGAGAGTTGATTTGCCCACACCCGAATTACCAGAAAACAACGTAATCTTTCCTCTCAGTATCTCTTTCAACTTATCGATGCCATATCCCGTCTGCGCAGAGAGTTGGATGCATTGATAGCCGATTGTCTCGTAAAGGTTAACCATCATGTCCTGATAGTGCTGTAGTTCCTCGTCAAGAAGGTCTGTCTTGTTGAAGAGGAGCACAACAGGTACGGAATAAGCCTCGGCAGAAGCAAGGAAACGGTCGATGAATGTGGTGGAAGTCTCAGGATTTGCCACGGTAACAACAAGACATGCCTGGTCAACATTAGCCGCCAGGATATGAAGTTGCTTCGAGAGGTTTATTGACTTTCTAACGATATAATTCTTCCTATCGTGAATCTTGTTGATGAAAGCCGTGCCTTCCTGATTGCGGATTATCTCCACATGGTCGCCAACTGCCACCGGGTTAGTACTCTTTATCCCTTTCAGTCGGAAATTGCCCTTTATTTTGCACTCCACGGTCTCACCGCCCTCAGTGAGGACGGTGTACCAGGAGCCTGTATTCTTTATGACCAAATTTGCCATTAGATAGTCATAATTTCCTTATGCTTGGCGGCAAGCATTTCTTCGAGCTTCTTGATGAACTTGTCGTGAAGTTTCTGGAGGTCGCCTTCAGCATCCTTCTCGAGGTCTTCTGAGAGTCCGTCCTTGATAGCCTTCTTGAGCTTGTCCTTGATGTCAGCACGAACATTGCGCACTTCCACCTTTGCCTTCTCAGCAATCTGGTTACACTGCTTTGCAAGTTCCTTACGGCGCTCCTCTGTAGGCTGTGGAATACCGAGACGGATAATCTCACCGTTGTTCTCTGGAGTGATGCCTACGTTTGAGTCCATGATAGCCTTTTCAATGTCGCGGATAGCCTTCTTGTCGAAAGGCTTGATGGCGATAGTGCGAGCATCAGGACAAGACACATTAGCCACCTGATTGAGAGGCATCATCATACCGTATTGTTCTACGCGTACACCTGCGAGGATTGCCACATTAGCGCGACCTGCACGGATGCGTGAGAGTTGTTCGTCGAGGAACATAGCGGCCATTTCCATTCTTTCGGAAGCGTCCGCGAGAGTTGCTTTAACGTCTATCATATCTGGTTAAAAGTTTATGGTTTTTGGTTTTTGATTTTTTGAATAATGCCATAAAAGGCAAAATACTTTTGCAAAATTAATATTTTTTTTCACAAAACAAATGATTATCAAAAAAAAAGGTTACTTTTGCAGTGAATATTGCAGAAAAAAGGCTTATTCCAACAAAGGTTATCATGCTTTATACATTAAACCTTACACCTTAAACTTTACACTTAAAACTTTGCAATGCGACCTTTAGTTTCATTCATCCTTACATATTACAACGAACCTGTTGAATATCTCCGACAAGCTATCGACAGCATCCTGCAGCTCTCTTTGCAGGCAAAAGATCGCGAGATTATCATCATTGATGATGGTTCGGAGAAATGTCCGCTATCTGAGTTGGAGGACATTCAGGACGAGATTATCTATCTGCGTCAGAAGAATGCAGGATTGTCAATGGCAAGAAACCGCGGAATACAGATTGCAGAAGGACAGTTCTTACAGTTTGTTGATGCCGACGACGCTCTCATCCCTTCGGTTTATGAGCATTGCCTTGACATTGTCCGCTACAAGGACCCGGACCTCGTTATGTTCAACTTCACGGAAAAGGAAGGCTATGTGATGAAGGTCACGACGGCAAAGACCGAAGGACCTGTTGACGGAAGCGTATGGATGAAGAACAACAATGTCCGAGCTGCAGCCTGCACTTACATTTTCAAGAAGGACATCCTCCTGAACCTTCGTTTCGAGAAGGGTTTGATACAAGAGGACGAAGCGTTCACGCCACAACTTATCCTTCGTGCAGAACATCTTTATTACACTGACGCAAAGGCTTACTTCTATCGTCAGCGACAAGGTTCAATACAGCACACAAAGGACGAGAAGCACACGCAGAAGAGCCTTAACGATGTGGAAAAGATCATCTTCCAGTTGCAGGATGTGGCAGCAAGCCAGAGTCACACGAACCGCCATGCTATGGAACGCCGTGTAAACCAGCTTACAATGGATTATCTCTATAACATCATAAAGAAAACCCACGACCGCAACGAACTCGAGAATCGCATTGAACGCCTTCGCGACCGCGGACTTTTCCCTCTTCCAGACAAGAGATACACTTGGAAATACACTTGTTTCATAAAACTCATCAACACTAAGTTTGGTAGAATAATACTTTGCAAAACCCTATAGGTTCGCTCTGAAGAGCGAGGCTAAAAGCTAAAGGCTAAAGGCCTCATGCACAAAAGGTAATCATACTTATTACTTGTTACTTATTACTTAGAAAAGAATGGACTACGGATATATAAAAGTGGCAGCGGCAGTGCCATCTGTAAAAGTTGCCGACATAGACTATAACCTGCAGCAGATAGAGAACATCATCGCTGTAGAAGAAGGAAAAGGCGTGGAAATAATCGTCTTTCCTGAGTTCTCCCTTACCGGTTACACTTGCCAAGACCTTTTCCAGCAGCAGGTTCTTTTGGAAGATGCAGAAGCTGCCGTGTTGCGATTGAAGGAATTCACTCGTCAGCTCGACATCATCTGTATTGTCGGACTTCCTGTGGAAGCTGGCAACATCCTGCTCAACTGCGCTGCAATAATCCAGAAAGGCGAGCTGCTTGCCATCATCCCGAAGACTTATCTGCCAAACTATGCAGAGTTCTACGAGAAGCGTTGGTTTGCTTCTGCCATACAGCTCAAGCCTACGGAGATAAACTATGCTGGTTCAAAGATACTGATTACCAACGAACCTACTCTTATCCAGACTTGGCATGGCGTTAAGTTTGGCGTGGAGATATGCGAGGATGTCTGGGCACCAACACCTCCATCAAACCATCTCGCTCCTGCAGGTGCAGATCTCATCTTCAACCTTTCTGCCAGCGATGAACTCATCGGCAAGAATGCTTACCTGAAGCAGTTGCTCTCTCAGCAGTCTGCACGACTCATGTGCGGCTATATCTATGCAAGTTCCGGCTTCGGCGAAAGTACCCAGGATGTTGTTTACGGCGGCAACGGACTCATCTACGAGAATGGTAACCTGCTCGCACAGACAGAGCGTTTCTCGCTTGATGCACAAGTAGTTAGTGCACAAATAGATGTCGAGAAACTGCGCGTGGAGCGTCGCACAAACTCTACTTTCGTGACTGCTCAGCAGAACCGCGAAGCAAGAATAATAAACTGCCACTCTACGGAATTGCGCGATTTCACGCTTGAACGCGAGATCAATCCGCTGCCATTCATTCCGAAAAGCAAGGATATGCAGAACAGTTGCGAGGAGATTTTCTCTATTCAGGTCATGGGTCTCGCAAAGCGCCTCGTCCACACTTGGAGCCAAAAGGTTGTGGTGGGCATCAGCGGTGGTCTCGATTCCACTCTCGCCCTACTTGTCTGTGTGAAGACTTTCGACAAGCTCGGCTACGACCGCAAGGGAATAATCGGTGTCACGATGCCTGGTTTCGGCACTACCGACCGCACTTACAACAACGCGATGACAATGATGCAGAACCTCGGCATCACTATTCTCGAGATTCCTATCCGCGACGCTGTCATCCAGCATTTCAAGGATATCGACCACGACATCAACAACCACGATGTCACTTACGAGAACTCCCAGGCTCGCGAACGCACACAAATACTCATGGATCTCGCCAACAAGTACGGAGGCATGGTTGTCGGCACAGGCGACCTTTCAGAACTTGCTCTCGGTTGGGCTACCTACAATGGCGACCACATGTCAATGTATGCAGTAAATGCCAGTGTGCCAAAGACTCTCATCAAGTATCTCGTACGCTATGTGGCTGATACAGAAGTCAATGAGCAAGCAAAGATTGCCCTTTACGACATCATCGACACCCCTATCTCACCGGAACTTATTCCTGCTGATGAACTCGGAAACATAAAGCAAAAGACAGAAGATTTGGTTGGTCCATACGAGCTCCACGACTTCTTCCTCTATTATCTTATGCGCTACGGATTCCGTCCAAGAAAGATATTCAAGCTTGCACAGCACGCCTTCGATGGCAGCAACGAAACGGCAGGAAAGTATGATGACGAGACTATAAAGAAATGGCTTCAAACATTCATCCGCCGTTTCTTCAACCAGCAGTTCAAGCGCTCTTGCTTGCCAGACGGGCCTAAGGTTGGTTCCGTATCACTCTCTCCACGCGGCGACTGGCGAATGCCTTCCGACGCTTGCAGCAAGATATGGCTTAAGGAAGTGGAAAACCTTTAAGACAATTATGAAATATTAATTATAAGATTAAAGATTAAAATGCCAATGCGGAGCCTTTTAATCTTTAATCTTTTATTTTTCCCTTTTCATTTTATAACAACCTTCACTGATGCCACGCGTCTTTCTTCCACTTTCATCACCTCGAAGTGATACTTCTTGTAGTCGAAAGTCTCGTGTGGCTTAGGGAAGTCGCCCTTTATCTCGAGGAGAAGTCCGGCAAGCGTGTCGGCTTCGCCCTTTACCTCGTCAAATTCCTCGTCGTCAACATCAAGAATCTTCTGCATGTCAGTCAGCGGAATGTTTCCTTCGAAGACGTATGTATTCTTGTTAAGGCGAGTGTATTGCTTTGTCTCTTCGTCGTATTCGTCGTTTATCTCGCCCACGATTTCCTCAAGGATATCCTCCATGGTAACAAGTCCTGATGTGCCACCAAACTCATCGACAACGATGGCGATATGCACCTTGTTCTCCTGGAACTCCTGAAGAAGAGCATCTATCTTCTTTGTTTCTGGCACGAAATATGGCGGACGGATAAGCGACTGCCAGCGGAAACTGTCCGGTTTGCCGAGATAAGGCAGAAGGTCCTTGATGTAAAGAATACCGCGGATGTTGTCGCCATTATCCTGATAGACAGGGATGCGACTGTAGTTGTTTTCCACAATACATGAAATGACATCGCTGAATCGCGCCTTTATGTTGATGTCCACGATGTCTTTTCGTGGAGTCATAATCTCCTTTGCAGCCTCATCAACAAAGCGGATGATGCCTTCAAGAATCTTCTTTTCTTCAGCAATATCCTCCTTGTCAGTAAGTTCCAGGGCTTGCTCAAGCTCGTCAACACTCATCACATGATTGTTCTCCGCAACAACCTTCTCAGCTATCACACTACTCTTGAGCAGTACATTCTCAATAGGCCAGAACAATGCCCTGCAGAAAGAGATTCCCTTTGCAGCCATTCGGCAGAAGCCGAGCGTTGACTGGCGAGCGAAAATCTTCGGCAATATCTCACCGAATAGCAAAAGAATAAAGGTAAGGAGAACCGTCAGCACGATAAACTCCATCACATCATTGTTGCCAAAATCTATCAGTTGTGCGAAAACATAGTTGCACAGCATGATGATCGTGACATTCACGAAGTTGTTGGTAATGAGGATTGTAGCAAGAGTTCGCTCGCTATCCTCACGCAGATTGTTGATGAGTTTATCGGTAGCAGTCTTTTCGTCCTCAAGTTCGTCTATGTCTTTCGGCGACAAACTGAAGAAAGCAATCTCACTTCCACTGGCAAAACCAGACAAGAGAAGCAATATTGCAATGAATGCGATGGTAATGATAACAGCTGTTGACGGCGCATGAAAGACAACACCATCACACAGCTGGGAGAAATAGTTTGTTATGCAGGATATATAATCGTCCATATTTGTAGTTTTTTAAGCGCGAGGTTTTGGAGTCAGCATCTCCATATTCTCGGCCTGAATCTCTGTCACATCCTTGCGTTGTCCGCTTTGGTCCACATAGCTTCTGTAGCGAATACGACCTTCAATGTACAGTTTATCGCCTTTGTGCACATACTCTTCCACTATCTTTGCCAGGTTCTTGTAGAGCAAGATAGTGTGCCAGTCAGTATGTTCAGGAACCTGAGTTCCATTTGGAAGTGTATAGCCACGCTCTGTTGTGGCCAAAGATATACGGGCAACAGCCTGATCGTGGTCGTAATAACGCACTTCCGGATCGCGGCCTACATTGCCTATGAGCATTACTTTATTCATTTTTTGAGGGGACTATAGTTCAGGTTTCTCTCCGAGGAATCTGTATTGGAAGTTCTTACCCTTGACAGAAGGGAACTGGCTGCGCTCGTCAACACGCTGCTTGAGGTGATCTACAAGGCGCTCATAGCAGTCGCTGGCAGAAACGGCCTTGCACTGGGCAACGAAGCGAGTGTCGATATAGACACACTTTCCATTCGAAGGGTTCACTACCACACGCTTGAAATCAACGACACCTTCATACCATCCTGAATTCTGCTCGTTAAGCTGCTGCATGATCTCGTTCTGCTGTTGCTTTGCCGCAGAGACGAATTCCGCACCGTCATCCTGTCCCTTCTTATGATTCTTGAACTCCTCCATTGTTCTGGCGGTAGTCTTGATCATGATAAAGTACACCTTAGCCCTCACCTTGTATCGCTTTGGAAACAAGATGTTGCTGTTCATGTAGTCGCGGATGTCCTGTTCTATCTTCGGATTCATTCCGATTTCATCAATAGAATAAAGGAAATCAAATGCCTGGTCGAACGATGTTGTCAGTACTTCGTAGTCAAAATATCTTATATATAGATTCATATAGTTGTGTTTTCTCGAAAACGATGATGGGTATATAAACAAAAAATTCTCAGTGATTCACAATAGTGAAAGTCACTCAGAATTCAAACAATCTAACCTTTAAAACCTTTACTAATGTAGAGCGGAAAACGGGACTCGGACCCGCGACCCCAACCTTGGCAAGGTTGTGCTCTA
>JAKSLI010000006.1 GCA_024401305.1 Bacteroidaceae bacterium
ACGACCGTGGTTTCTGTTTCAGTATTTTCTGTCTTGGTTGGAGTTGTTGGGGTTTCTTCCTCCACAGTAACTTCATTTACTGGATCAGAAACTACAGGAGTTGCAACTTCCGGAGTGACATTCGTCTCTTCGGAAACGACAGGAGTAGATTCTTCGGAAACGGTTGGAGCAGTCTCTTCTGGAATAGCGAAACCGTCGTCCTCAGGAGTGCCTTGCTGTTCGGTTTCCTCTCCGTCCTTTGGCTCAGGCTTCTTCTCAGGTTCAGGGTCAAGGTCGTCGGCATTGCGGACTTCGATGATCGGTTCGTTGAGAAGTTGGATTGTAGAGAGTTTCAGAGGCACATAATGCGTCTCGTAGAATTTCTCGTAATCATCGTAACTATACTGGTTTCCAAGCAGTTCAAGGTTGCTGTCGCTGATGATTATCGGTCGCGCCTTGGCAGCAAGAGCTGGAATAAGTTCGCTCTGCTCGTAAAGTTGGCGGGCATATTGGCGTGCTTCCTGATATGATTGGAAGCCGTTGACCTTCATTCTATGTACGCCATCAACATCTTCAAGACCAATCTCGAAGTTACGAACCATGAATGTCGTGAAGTTGAAGCGTGCAAGTTCGAAGAGAAGCTTGTTCTCATTCTCAAGCGAATCCGGATTGTAAGCAAAGAGGAATGTGTAAGGAACCTTCAAATCTGGCAGGAACTCGCGATTTGCTATCGAGTCGCTGTCAGCCATAACCATTGCTCTTCGTGACCAGATATCGCCCATGTCAAAGCGTCCGCCATGAAGTTTCTTGCCTTCTTTCACACCGTTTATTATCATACCTGCAAGCGGCTGGACACCACTCTTCGGGAACTTGTCAACAACTGCCTGCATGTCCTCAAGACAAGTCTTCGTATCGCCGTCGTTGAGTTTCGAGAGACCATGTATGAAAACAAACTTATCGCGGTTGGCGCCTAGCGGATAACGGTCGGTAGAAAGCTGATAATTGCTGTATGCCTCCGAGAAGCGATTAGCCTTGAAAGCTTCGTAGGTTGCGGCATAAAGCGAGTCTTCAAGATGCGCTCCGTTTATGGCATTTTCCTTGAAATAAGGGTCGGAGAGTATCTTTGTATATTCATTATCAGGGAAACTATCCTTCAGGAGTTGCAAGTATTTCCTTGCCTCGTAAGCCTCGTCCTTGCGACTGTAAAGCAGATAGTTATGGTAATACACATCCGCATTTTTCTCAAAGGTAGGATAATCCTTCATCAAACGGTTGAACTGCTTCTCGCTCAACGCAAGATTGTCGAGCTTATCCTTGAAGATTACGCCCGAATTGTAAAGACCATCAGCAATCTGGCTATGGCAATCAGCCTTCTGACTCTCCTCGAACGGAATCTGTAGCATATAGTATTCACGCTTGTGAGGGTCGTTCTCAGGCTTCTCCTTTTCGTTGTCGATTGAGTCTTGCTTTGCTGTTGCCGAAGCAATGGAATCACGCTGTTCGTCAGTAAGTTGCGACTCATCAATCTGATCCGCAGGAGTCTGCGCTACAACAGTCTTGTTCTGTCGCTGCCAGTCGTCAACATTCTCTCTCCTACCCCACAACCTTTGGAACTGCTGCTTACCTTGGTTTACAGCCATCTGGTTGTAGAAATAGAACGTCGAGCCCTGGTTATTGTTATTCTGATTAGGGTTCTGACGATTAGGATTCATGTTGCGATTGTTGGCAGGATTCATGCCATTCTGCTGATTTCCAGCGGCATTCTGTTCCGCCAGCTTATCCTTTTCCTCTTTTTCCTTCTTCTTGAGCGCTTCGATTACGCGGTCGATGGCAGCGTTTCTTTCCTTCTCAGGCATGACAGAGAGGGCAAGAAGAGAGTCGTTCAGATGGATAGCATCGGTAAATGGCACAAGTTCGTCAAGAATCTTCGAGCGGTTTGAGAGCTGTTCATAGTCGTCGCGCTCCTTGTCGAGCAAACCGATAGCCTCGCCGTAACATCTCTTTGCGTCAGAATACTTCTCCTTTTGCCAGTAGATGTCGCCAAGTCTAAGCAACAACACGCCCTTCTCAATGCCTGAACGGGTAGCCTTCGCGTTTCCTTTTTCGTATGCAGTAATGGCATTGGCAGTATCTTTCTGAGCGAGATAGATATTGCCGATAGCATAATAAACCTGGTCAAGATATTCCTTGTTGTTATCGTTTCGTGCCATTCGTTTCAGCAAGGAAATCATGCCTTTCGCATTATTCTCAGCAGCAACCTCGGTCATTGCGATGCGGGCGTTGAAGTCGAGCTGATAAGGAGGATTGCAACGAGAGCAAGAACGGTAAGCCTTGTAAGCCGCGTCCTTGTCGCCAATGGCAGTATAGATTTGTCCGAGAAGGAAATATTCGCGTGCCTTCTGCTTGATTCGCGACTCTCTCTTGATGACTTTCTTCAGGTAAGGAATAGCCTCATTCCACTGCTGCGTGTGAATATAATAGTCGGCAAAGGTCAAGTCCCATTCCTTCTGCGCACGCCAATCGATGGAATCACGCTGCATCTTCTTGATGACGTCCTCTGCGTCGTAAAGCCAATCCTGCTGGATATAACTCTTTGCAAGCCAAGCTCTTGCCTTTCCATAGATGGCAGGTTGGCCGCTATACATTCGCGCCATGTAGGCAAAGGTGGAAGCCGCCTCATCGAAAGCACCCGACATGAACTGCGACTTACCCATCATGAGCCACGCTTTCCAAAGGAAAGGATTATACTCCTTGCGGTTAAGCCACTCGATGTCTTTCTCCGTCTTCTTGCGATTCTTTGTCCATTCCGGACGTTTCTTGATGGAATGGCGCTTGATAGCCTTCTGTGATTTCTCGATAGCACGGTCAAAATTGCCCTTGCCCAGTTCACGGCTCTGCTTGTTTGCCACGGTATAGAGCGGAATCATCTCCGTGAAGTTGTCCTTGTTGCCGTTCTCTTTCTCAAGAGCGCCGTCGATGTAAGCCAAAGAACCATTGTAGTACGTGTTGTATTTGGCAGTAAAAGAGTGCCACCAACGCGACTGCGAGGTGTTCTTTGCATTCGAGCAGCCATACAAGATAGCCACCGTTGCAACGAGAATCGATATGTAGAGAAGTTTCTTCAAATTATTCTTGCAAAAGCAATACTAGTTCGTCTTTTATCTGGTCAGGAACATTTATCTCACGAAGTATGAGCGAGCGATTCCAGTCCTTCACCTCTTCGGTCTTCATCGAATAGAGTATTTCGCGGAATTCCTCAGCCTCTTCGTCGGTATAATCGTCGGAAGCGCGACGGGCAAAGCGGTCGAGTTCCTCATCGTCGAAGTACTCAACTTCCTTTGTTGCGGCTTCCATCATGCACTCTTGCTCACACTTGCTGTCAGTTCCGTCACAACCGCCACAGTCGCCAGCGGCAGGTTCGTTCACTTTTAGCGCTTCGTTGAGTTCATGACTTGCCATGTAACGACGCAATATCTTCGTGGCTATGGCAAGAACAACAAGAATGGCTGCTATGTAGATTGTATTGGGATTAATCATTTTATTCAATTTTCACTTTGTTCAAATTGAGGGTAAAGGCTAAAGGCTGAAAGCTAAAGGCAACCATCCGGAAGGCTGCTTTTAGCCTTTAGCCTTTAGCTTTTAGCCTCGCTCTCAAGAGCGAACCCTGCTTTTGCCAAGTCATCCCAGAAGTTTGGATATGATTTCGAAACCACTTCAGGATTGTTTATCTCGATTTTTCCGAACTTTATGGCAAGCGGAGCGAAAGCCATTGCCATGCGATGGTCTTCGTAAGTGTCGATAGGAGCGAATGAAGGTTCGCATGTCTCGCCGTTCCAGACGAGCTCGGAGTCGTTGCGGTCTTCTACCACATAACCCACCTTCCTCAGTTCCGCCTTCAACGCTTCTATGCGATCGGTTTCCTTTATCTTCAGGCTGGCAAGTCCGGTGAAGTGGAAAGGTATGCCTAGAGCACAGCATGTCACGACAACTGTCTGCGCCATGTCCGGGATGTTCACGAAGTCGTACTCAAGCTTAGCAACGCGAGTGATGGCAGTCTTCAAGATGACATCAGAGATGTTTTCCTTGTCCTTGAAAACAGACTTCACGCCGAGCAGGTTGAACAGGTAGCGGATGCTTGAATCGCCTTGTCGTGAGCTGTAGAGCAAGCCTTCTATCGTCACCTCGTCATCGTCGTTCATGAACTCGTTGTTTGCCGAGAGAAGTGCCGACATCTCATACCAATAGCTCGCCGCACTCCAGTCATTTTCAACGATATACGAGCGCTTCTTGTAGCCGGTTGGTTCGATTATGATGTCGTCATTATCATGCCAATAGGCTTTTGCGCCAAACTCCTGCATGATGGAGAGCGTGAGGTCGATGTATGGGCGTGAATAAATGTCGCCTACAAGGTGCAGTTTCAAGCCTTCCCGAAGCTTTGGGGCTATCATCAGAAGGGCTGAAATGTACTGCGAACTGATGTTTCCAGGCACATCAAGATGACCGCCCTTGAGTTTCTTTCCCTGTATTTTCAGAGGCGGATAGCCTTCTTCGCCGACATACTGGATGCTTGCACCGATGCTTCTCAAGGCATCAACGAGCACCTTTATCGGACGATGCTTCATGCGATCGGTGCCGGTTATGACATGTTCCTCGCCGTCTCTTTGTGCGAGAAAAGCCGTCATGAAACGCATCGCCGTACCTGCCGCGCCGATGTTTATCTCGTAAGGCAAACCGTCGGCAAAGGCGTTGTTCACAACCTTCGTGTCGTCGCAAGTGGCGAGATTGCCTATTACGCCAGCACCATCCTCATCGCAAAGGGCAGAAACCACCAGAACGCGGTTGCTGATGCTTTTTGACGCAGGCAGGTTGATGCTGCAGTTTATATGTTTTGGAGCTGTTATTATCATAATAAAATCGCGTACAAAGTTAATAAAATCTTATATAATAACGCGAAAATATTGAATTTATTTGATTTTTCATGCAAAATACCCAAAATTTAGCAATGCCAGAGCAATAACTTCCGACGATTACCGCATGTGCTTCCCATGGTACCACAGAAATCAAAGTGTCGGTTTTTCACGCATTTTACTTACACTTTGTAAAATTTCACTTGTACACTTTTTAGCTCCTTCTAGCAAATCCAGGCCCTCTTTTCAAGGCTTCCATGGGGTGTTTAGGTCAGTTAGCAACTGTTTTCCTATGACTTTTGAAATTATCTCTAAGGGAAACGATGCGAAATCCATAGGATTTTTAGGCAAAAAGCACCCATTTTTCGACCAAAATTCGGGCTTTTTCGGACCGATTTTCCGCAAGATTTTTCTATCCTCCTGATTATCAAGAAGTTGGTTTCGTCGAATTTTGGGCATTATTTTCAGCCAAATGTAAAAGATTTCAAAAACTCGCCGTTTTAAAGAGGTACGATTTTACAAAGTGTAAGCAAAAGCACCCGTTTTCGTTACAGAGTGTAAAGTTCGTACATTCCGCTTATCTTCACATCTCGTTTCATGCCCTTAGACTATTAAAAGAAGAACCTGCTGCACCTGAATATATAATTAAATGTAAACTTATAGCAACTAAAACTCCGAAGAGCATCACTTTTTTCATCGCTTTTGCTAGTTTTTCCAATAAAAATCGTAACTTTGCCGCGAATATAATAAAGCGTAATGCGTAAATCCGCAATGCGCAACTTGCTATCGCAAAGAAATAAACAAAACAAATGGAAAAGCGAAATTTCGTAACCATAGCCGACCTTTCTCGCGAGAAAATCCTCTACATGCTCAAGATGGCTGAGGAATTTGAGAAACGTCCTAACAGAGATTTGTTGAAGGATAAGATCGTAGCAACTCTCTTTTTCGAACCATCCACTCGTACACGACTCAGCTTTGAGACTGCCGCAAACCGTCTCGGAGCCAAGGTTATCGGCTTTGCCGACCCGAAAGTGACTTCGGGAACTAAGGGTGAAACGCTGAAGGATACTATCCTCATGGTGTCAAACTATGCGGATGTCATCGTGATGCGCCACCACATTGAAGGTGCTGCACAGTATGCTTCGGAGATTTCTCCAGTGCCTATCGTCAACGCTGGCGACGGTGCCCATCAGCATCCATCGCAGTGTATGCTCGACCTTTACAGCATCTACAAGACCCAAGGCACTCTCGAGAACCTCAACATCTATCTCGTTGGCGACTTGAAGTACGGCAGAACGGTGCATTCGCTCATCATGGCTATGCGCCATTTCAACCCAACATTCCACTTCATCGCACCAAAGGAACTCGCAATGCCTAACGAATACAAGCAGTATTGCAAGGCACATGGCATAAAGTTTCAGGAGCACACTGCCTTCAACGACAAGATCATTGCCGACGCAGACATCATCTACATGACTCGCGTACAGAAGGAGCGCTTCTCCGATCTCATGGAATATGAGCGCGTAAAGGATGTATATATCCTCAACCGCGACATGCTTCACCTTGCAAAGGACAACATGCGAATCCTGCATCCACTGCCTCGCGTGAACGAAATCGCACAGGATGTTGACGACGATCCACACGCATATTATATCCAGCAGGCAAAGAACGGTCTCTTCGCTCGTGAGGCTATCTTCGCCGATGTGCTTGGATTTGAATATGATGATATAAAAGAGTAAAAGGAGGGCTTATATGAACAAGAAAGAACGACTCGTTGCCGCCATCGAAAACGGCACTGTTATCGACCATATCCCAACAGCAAAGACTTTCCAGGTGGTTAGTTTGCTTGGTTTGGACAAGGAATACAAGGACGGAACAATAACCATCGGTCTCAACTTTGCATCAAACAAGGTTGGACACAAGGGTATCATCAAGGTGGAAAACCGCTTCTTCACCGACGAGGAAATCTCTCGCCTCTCTGTTGTAGCGCCAAATGTTGTACTCAACATCATCAAGGATTACGAGGTGGTGGAGAAGAAAACCGTCCATATCCCAGAGCATTTGCACGGTCTTGTGAAGTGCAAGAACCCTAAGTGCATCACTAACAACGAACCAATGCAGACCGTCTTCCACGTCATCGGCGAAGACACTGTGAAATGTCATTATTGTGAAGTAGAACAAAAACTAAATAAAGTACAATTATGCTAAGAGACAATCAAATTTTCAATCTCATTGAAGAGGAGCACCAGCGTCAGCTCCGCGGTATCGAACTCATCGCTTCTGAGAACTTCGTTTCAGACGAGGTTATGCGTGCCATGGGTTCTTATCTTACTAACAAGTATGCTGAAGGTTACCCTGGCAAGCGTCACTATGGTGGTTGCCAAGTAGTAGATAAGGTAGAGCAGCTTGCTATCGACCGCATCTGCAAACTTTATGGTGCAGAGTATGCTAACGTTCAGCCACACTCAGGTGCTCAGGCTAATGCTGCTGTTCTCCTTGCTTGTCTCCAGCCAGGCGACAAGTTCATGGGTCTTGACCTCAACCATGGTGGTCACCTCTCTCACGGTTCGCTCGTAAACACTTCTGGTCTTATCTACAAGCCAGTACCATACTTCCTCAACGCTGAGACTGGTCGCGTTGACTACGACGAGATGGAGCGCATCGCTACTGAAGAGAAGCCAAAGCTCATCATTGGTGGTGCTTCTGCTTACTCTCGCGAATGGGACTACGCTCGTATGCGTGCTATCGCTGACAAGGTTGGCGCTCTCCTCATGATCGACATGGCTCACCCAGCAGGTCTTATCGCTGCAGGTCTCCTCGACAACCCTGTTAAGTACGCTCATATCGTAACTTCTACTACTCACAAGACTCTCCGTGGTCCTCGTGGTGGTATCATCTTGATGGGCAAGGACTTCGACAACCCATGGGGCAAGACTACAAAGAAGGGTGTTATCCGCAAGATGTCTTCACTCCTCAACTCAGCAGTATTCCCAGGACAGCAGGGTGGTCCGCTTGAGCACGTTATCGCAGCTAAGGCAGTTGCCTTCGGTGAGGCTCTCCAGCCAGAGTTCAAGGAGTATGCCCTCCAGGTCAAGAAGAACGCAGCTGTTCTCGCAGAGGAACTCGTAAAGCGTGGCTTCAAGATCGTTTCTGACGGTACTGACAACCACTCTATGCTCGTTGACCTCCGCACAAAGTATCCTGAGATGACAGGTCGCATCGCAGAGAACGCTCTCGTTGCTGCTGACATCACAGTAAACATGAACCTCGTTCCATTCGACACTCGTTCAGCATTCCAGACTTCAGGTATCCGTCTCGGTACACCAGCCATCACAACTCGTGGTGCAAAGGAAGACCTCATGGTTAAAATCGCTGAGCTCATCGAAACAGTTCTCAACGCTCCAGAAGACGAAAGCGTTATCGCAAGCGTTCGCCAGGAGGTTAACGAGATCATGAAGGATTATCCGCTCTTTGCTTATTAAAAAAAGCCTCTCCCCCCTTACCCCCTCCCCGATTATGGGGAGTGGGAGTAATATGACTTGCTAGATGGAAAAGGATTATGGTTCTTTTGAAGGTTTTGTTCTTTCGCAGGAATATAAGACATCTGATCCTGCGTGGTATCATATACTGAAAGAATTGGCAAAAAAGAATAGGAAGAATCCTACTTTGGCTGAAAGCAGAATGTGGGATTTGCTTCGTGAGAATTTTCCAGATATAAAATTCAGAAGGCAACATATTATAGGGGATTATATAGTGGATTTTGTTTCTCTTTACCATAATCTTGTAATAGAGATAGATGGCGGTTATCATGATTCCGCACAACAATCAGAATATGATGAATTGCGAACAAAATGGTTGGACAAACATAAAAATCTATCTGTAATTCGTTTCACCAACGAAGAAGTTTTGTTTAATAGCGAAGCTGTACTCTCAACCTTAAGCGAAAGGTTGCAAGAAATAGAACTGTATAAGTAAAGTTCTCACCCTACAAATACATATTCCTCCCCCTCCCCATAATCGGGGAGGGGGCTGGGGGGAGAGGCTTGCCTTAAACAAATCGAGGCCGACTCAGGACGAGTCAGCCTCTTGAAAATTTTGATTTCGCTATAGCCTCTAACGGCTTAAAAAGAAAAATGTGCGAAATCTAAGATGCTGCAAATTTATATACTTTTAATGAAACTGCCAAACATTTGGCAAGAAAAGTGCAAAAAAAGTTTTAAAATATATGTCAGAAACAGTTATCAATAACGCTGAAGAAAAGAAATCAATGAGTTTCGTGGAAGAGCAAGTCGTGGCAGATCTTGCTGCAGGAAAGAACGGCAATCGCCTACAAACTCGCTTCCCACCAGAGCCAAACGGCTATCTTCACATCGGTCATGCCAAAGCCATTGCTATCGACTTCGGTCTTGCACAGAAGTATGGCGGTGTCTGCAACTTGCGCATGGACGACACTAACCCACAGAAGGAGGACATCGAATATGTTAACGCCATCAAGCGTGACATTGAATGGCTTGGCTTCAAGTGGGGCAACATTTACTATGCTTCTGACTATTTCCAACAGCTTTGGGACCTTGCTGTTGCTCTCATCAAGCAGGGCAAGGCATACGTTGACGAGCAGACAGCAGAACAGATTGCTGCTCAGAAAGGTACGCCAACAACTCCTGGCACAGAGTCTCCTTACCGCAACCGTCCTGTAGAAGAGTCACTTCGCCTCTTTGAAGAGATGAACTCTGGCAACATGGAGCCAGGAAAGATGGTTCTTCGTGCCAAGATAGACATGGCTTCCGACAATATGCACTTCCGCGATCCTATCATGTATCGCGTGCTCAACATGCCTCACTGGCGTACTGGCAACAAGTGGAATGCTTATCCAATGTACGACTATACTCACGGTCAGTGCGACTATTGGGAAGGCGTTACTCACTCTTGGTGTACACTTGAGTTCGTTAGCCACCGTCCTCTCTATGATCTCTTCGTGGATTGGGCAAAGCAAGTTGGCGGCGACGACCAGCCATTGGATGACAATCGCCCACGCCAGACTGAGTTCAACAAGCTCAACCTCACTCACATCCTTCTCTCAAAGCGTAACCTTCTCATCCTTGTTAAGGAAGGTGTCGTAAACGGTTGGGACGATCCTCGTATGCCTACTATCAGCGGTTTCCGCCGTCGCGGTTACTCTCCAGAAGGAATCCTTAGCTTCATCGATAAGATTGGCTACACTAAGTTCGACGCTCTCAACCAGATGTCTCTCTTCGAGGCTGCCGTTCGCGACGATCTTAACAAGCGTGCTGACCGCGTGAGCGCTGTTTGCGACCCTATAAAGCTCGTGCTCACTAACGTTCCAGAAGATACAGTTGAAGTTTACCAGGCTATCAACAATCCTGAGCTCAAGGATGCTGAGGGCAATGTCATCACAGAAGGCAACACTCACGAGATTGAGTTCAGCCGCGAACTTTGGATTGAGCGCGACGATTTCATGGAAGACGCTCCTAAGAAGTTCTTCCGTCTCGGTCCTGGTAAGCAGGTGCGCTTGAAGAACTCATACATCATCCAATGTCCAGAGAACGTGGAAGATTGCTGCAAGAAGGATGCTGACGGCAATATTGTTGAGGTTTATGCTGAGGTTATCCCAGAGACAAAGACTGGCGAAGCAAACTGCAACATGAAGATCAAGGGTAAGACAATCCACTGGGTTTCTTGCAAGCATTGTCTTGAGGCAGAAGTTCGCAACTACGACCGTCTTTGGATGGTAGAGAACCCACGCGATGAGGTTGCTGCATACTCTAAGGAGCATGGCAAGGACCGCATTGATGTTGAGGATATGCGCCCATTCATCAATCCTAACAGCCTTGAAATCAAGAAGGCGTATGTTGAGAAGTGGCTCGCAACACGCAAACCTCTCGACTATCTCCAGTTCCAGCGTATCGGTTATTACACCGTTGATCAGGACTCAACTCCAGAGAAGCTTATCTTCAACCGTACCGTAGGACTCAAGGATTCTTGGAAACCAAAGAATTAAAAAAAGCCTCTCCCCCCTTACCCCCTCCCCGATTATGGGAGGGGGAGTAATTACATAAAGTGGATGAGGCAATATGTATCTTACGTAGAAGTGAGAGACATAAATAATCATAATATAAAAGAAAAAAACTCTTCCTGCAAATCATATTCCTCCCCCTCCCCATAATCGGGGAGGGGGCTGGGGGGAGAGGCCACTAACAATGCACGAACTCGCAACCTGGATTTTCGACAACCTCAACTATTGGACAGTGACTCTCGGTATGGCACTTGAGAGTTCTGTCATTCCGTTCCCTTCGGAATTAGTTGTTACTCCTGCCGCATATCACGCTGCTTCTGGCCAGCTTAATGTATTCCTCGTCGTTCTCTTCGCAACACTTGGTGCTGACATCGGTGCCATCATCAACTATGTAGCAAGCTATTACCTCGGCCGCCCTATCGTTTACGCTTTCGCAAACAGCAAGTTCGGTCACGCCTGCATGCTCAACGAAGAGAAAGTGAAGAAGAGCGAAGACTATTTCAACGAACATGGCGTACTCGCTACACTCACAGGCCGCCTCGTTCCAGTTATCCGTCAGCTTATCTCTGTGCCAGCAGGACTTTCAAAGATGAATTTCTTTGTGTTCCTCGGTTACACAACTCTCGGTGCTGGCATCTGGAACTGCGTCCTCGCTGCCCTTGGTTGGTGGATGCATTCGTTCATCCCAGAAGACCAACTCGTAGAAGCTATCGGCAAGTATGACCACCAGCTCAAGATTGCCATCGTTGGCATCATCGCTCTCGTTGCGCTCTATTTCATCGCAAAGAAGTTCGTCTTCAAGAAGAAAGACAACTCCAACAATAAATAATAAAAAAGGTTGCTGATTTGCCTTCTCGGGCATTTCCGCAACCTTTTTCGCCTCAAACAGCCCCTGTTCTCGAAGCGTCCGCTTCGAGCCATATACAAAACCTAACCAAAACCAATGAAAACATTAAGGAATATAACCCTCTCTCTTCTCCTTTCGTCGGCACTCTCTGCCAATGCAGCACGCCCGGATTCCGTCAGCGTGTTCCTTTATAATCACGGAGATCCAAAGGAAGGTCTAAAGATAGCCTATAGCATCGACGACCGCACTTGGACAAAACTCTGCGACGACTATTCGTATGTAAAGTCTGATTACGGCTCATGGGGAGGCGACAAGCGCATGCTCTCCACGCCTTCCTCTATATATAATAATGGAAAGTGGTACACGGTTTGGCAAGTTGACGAGAACGAAAACCAATTTGCCACAACACATTCCAAGGACCTCTTCGTTTGGAAACCACAGGATTATCCTTACGCAAAAGGCGTAAGCTCCGTCCATAACCCAACCCTCGCTTTTGAGTCATCCCCCCGTTCGGGGGGAACGAGGGGGGCCTTCGTCGTTCGTTTCACTACCAAGGAAGGCAAATTCTTCAGCATGACAAGTGCCGATTTCGGCACTTGGACCTCGCCAAAAGCCATCTCCGAAAGCGAATACAAGAGCAGCCTCAAGGCTCAGACCCTCACAATCTCTGGCAAGCAGATTACCGGCGAGACTCATCGCATGGCAACTTCCGACCTCAACATCCTCCGCGCTCTCACCAACGACGCCATCGTTCGTAATAACAACAATAACGAACGCGCTGCCCAAGACCCAGAGCGCTTCCGTGGAATGACTGCCCTCAAAGCCTCCCTCACACTAAAGCCAAACGAAACAAAGCCGATTTCGTCAAAGCTTATGGGCATCTTCTTTGAGGACATCAACTACGGTGCCGACGGAGGTCTCTATGCAGAACTTATCCAAAACCGCGACTTCGAATACTCAAAGGAAGACAACGGCAGATGGAATGCCATGACTTCATGGAAAGTTTCCGGCAATGGTTTGAAGGCAACAATCTCGGAAGAGAACCCAATCCACGAGAACAACCCTCACTATGCCATCCTTGAAATTTCCTCTTCCCTCCCTCACAGGGAGGGCCAGGGTGGGTCTTTCCAGAACGAAGGCTGGGACGGCATCGCAGTAAAGAAGGGTGAAAAGTACGATATCTCACTCTTTACCAAAATCATTAGCGGAAAGAACGCAATCAAGGTTAAGCTCATTGCCGACGGAAAGACCATCGCAGAAACGTCTTTCTCTGTTGCAAGCAAGGACTGGAAGCAGCAGAAGGCTGTACTAAAGGCAAACGAAACAGCTGCTAATTGCGTGCTATCCATTGAACCTCAGCAAGTTGGTTCTTTCGCAATCGACTTTGTAAGCCTTTTCCCTCAGAAGACTTTCAAGAATCGCAAGAACGGTCTTCGTGCTGATCTCGCGCAGACTCTTGCTGATATGAAGCCTCGTTTCGTTCGTTTCCCTGGCGGTTGTCTAAGCCATGGCAACGGTATTGACAACATGTACCACTGGAATGAGACCATCGGCGAACTCTGGGAGCGCAAGCCTCAGTTCAATATATGGAACTATCACCAGACAAAAGGTCTCGGTTTCTTTGAGTACTTCCAGTTCTGCGAAGACATTGGCGCAGAGCCACTGCCTGTACTTCCTGCCGGCGTTCCTTGCCAAAACTCATCTCGTGGCGGCAAAGGTCAGCAGGGCGGTATTCCAATGGAACAAATGGAAGACTACACACAGGAACTTCTCAATCTCATAGAGTGGGCTAATGGCGATCCGAAGACGTCAAAATGGGCTGCGATGCGTGCTAAGGCAGGTCATCCCAAGCCATTCAACCTGAAGATGATTGGCGTTGGAAACGAGGACATCATTGGCGATGTTTTCACAGAACGCTTCAACTTCATCAACCGTCGCATAAAGGCTAAATATCCTGATATTGAGGTTGTTGGCACCGTAGGACCTTTCAATGAAGGCGCAGACTACGAGGCTGGTTGGGAACTTGCACGCAAGGAAAACATCGACATCGTTGACGAGCACTACTATGTTCAGCCGGGATGGTTCCTCCACAACCGCGACTTCTACGACAAGTACGACCGCAACGGCACAAAGGTTTATCTCGGCGAGTGGGCTTCATGGGGCAGAACACTCGAGAACGCCCTCGGCGAGGCACTTCATCTCACATCCGTTGAGCGCAACGCAGACGTTGTCGTAATGGCTTCTTACGCACCACTTTTCGGTCGCAACGGTCACACACAGTGGAATCCGGATCTCATCTATTTCGACAACACTTCCATTCAGCCAACCGTAAACTACTACGTCCAGAAGCTCTACGGCAACAACTCCGGCGACGAATACATCTACTCCGATCTCAACCTCGAAGCCCCTGTGTCTGAAGCGTCAGCTTCAAGACCAACATCCGTCCAAATGGCAGCAGCCGAGAAGCGCGTGGCACATTCCGTTGTCCGCGACTCAAAGACTGGCGACATCATCATAAAACTCGTAAACTGCACAAACCTTCCTGTCTCTGTAGATGTTAATCTCGCACATATATGTTCCCACCCATTTGAGGGCTCTTCCCTCTCCCCTGTGGGGGAGTCGGAGGGGGTCTCTGCTACCGTCACATACCTTTCTGGCAACGCTCCTAACGAAACAAACATCAACGGCAGTCTGATGCCAATAGAAAAGAAGGTAGAACTGGGCAATACTTTTACTCAGGCAATGCCTGCCTACAGCTTTGTCATCATTCGTTTACATTGATAAAAACAATCTCTATCCAATATGAAAACCCTCCTTCTCTCCGCAGCAATGCTGCTGATTGCAGTCTCCGCTTTCGCCCAACCTCATGGCAATCGCCCTCGTACTGGTATCACGAATCCTGGTGCTCACGACCCAGTGATGATAAAGGTAGATGGAGTTTACTACGTGTTCTCTACTGGTTGGAATGTAGGCGTGATGACTTCTACCGACCTCAAGACATGGGACATCCAGAATCCTGCTTTGGACAAGACTCCAGAATGGGCTATAAACTCAGTGCCTGGCTATCGCGGTCACACTTGGGCACCGGACATCGTTGAGCATAATGGCAAGTACCATCTCTTCTATTCATGCTCAAGCTTCGGCAAGAACTCATCGGCTATCGGTCATGCCGTTGCGGACAAGCTCTCTCAAGACAGCACGAAATGGCACGACACAGGCGCTGTCATTCGCAGTATTCCTGGCGAAACAGACTGGAATGCCATCGACCCAGCAGTAAATTTCGACGAGAAAGGCAATGCTTGGATGACATGGGGCTCTTTCTGGGGCGGCATCCAGCTCGTACAACTCAACAAGGACCTCACTGCCCCACTCCACGGAGCTCAGCAAAAAACCATAGCTAAGCGTCGCCAGAAGGCTGACCTTGCAGAGAGTGACACAAGCAGCACTCACGCTATTGAGGCACCTTTCATCTTCAAGCACGGAGGTTGGTACTACCTTTTCGTCTCTTGGGACTTCTGTTGCCGTGGCGACAAGAGCACATATCGCGTCGTTTGCGGCCGTTCGCGCACCATCGATGGCGACTACAAGGACCGTGATGGCCGCAGAATGATTGACGGTGGCGGCACTCCAGTATGCTTCCGTAGCGACCGTTATGTGGCTTCAGGTCACAACTCAGCCTATACTTTCGACGGCAAGGACTACTTCCTCTGCCACGGTTATCTCCACAACGACCGCGCCTCAGAACTCGTTGTCCGCGAGATGAAGTGGGACAAAGACGGTTGGCCAATAGTGGAACTATAAGGCTAAGACTAAACACTCACTCTCTTGAACAAGTGAACTGACACACAATTTGAAATTGAAATTGTAATAAGGGGTTTCCGAAATGGTAACCCCTTTTCTTTTGCTCACAAACACAAAATGCGTAAAAATGACGCATTATATCAAGAAAAGATTGTATTTGCGTCATTTTTACGCTAAAATATTTTGTTATGTCATTTTGACGCACTAACTTTGCATCCAGAAAAGAACAAAATATACACAAAGATGTCTGAAATGTATTCATACAAGTACCCCCATCCAGCGGTGACGACCGACTGCGTAATCTTCGGATTCGATGGAAGTACAATCAACATCCTGCTCGTGGAACGTGGCATAGAACCTTACAAAGGATCGTGGGCGCTGCCTGGCGGTTTTCTGAAAATGGACGAAACCGTAGAGGAAGGTGCGCTGCGAGAACTGCGTGAGGAGACTGGCGTAAGCAAGGTCTATCTGGAACAGTTTCATGTGTTCAGCGATGTAAAGCGCGATCCGCGCGAGCGTGTCTTGACCGTAGCCTTCCTCGCCTTGGTGAGAAAGAGCGACTATCTCGTCATTGCCGGCGACGATGCTGCCAATGCTCAATGGTTTGAGTGGGACGAACTGCCACCACTTGCCTTCGACCATTCGGATATCATCAAGTTGGCAAAGAAGAGTCTTCAGCAGAAACTCCGCATCCAGCCCATTGCCTTCAAGCTGCTTAACAATGTGTTCAGGATGAGCGAGTTGCAGCGAATCTATGAGATTATCCACGAGACTACATACGACCGCCGCAACTTTGCCCGGAAGATGGTAGCATCGGGATTTGTCAATGAGGAGACTGTAGATAATGCGATGTGTTTCTCAGCAGCAGAAAAGCCTATACGAGGTAGGGCGGCAACACTATTCTCGTTTGACGAGGAGAAGTTCGAAAAGACACTTTCGTCGCAGGAGTGGCGAAAATTCCCGTTTGACTTCTAAAAACAACAAAAAACTATGGAAACTAAGAAAAACCAGATTTACAATCTTATTATTCTCGACGAAAGCGGTTCTATGGGCTGCGTGACTAACCAGACTATCTCAGGATGCAACGAAACACTCAACACAATCCGTTCTGCACAGCAGAAATATGCTGACACTCAGGAGCACTTTGTAAGCATCTATGCTTTCCAAAGCGACGGTCGTCCTTCTCGCTATATCTTCAAGAATGTGCCTGTTGACGAAGTGAAGAACATCACCGGCAAGGACTATGAGCCATGGGGATGCACTCCGCTGAACGATGCTGTGGGCATGACTCTCGCCGATCTGAAGGCTACAACGAAGTCCAAGGAGAACGCTATCGGCAGCGTAACAATCATCACTGACGGCTACGAGAATGCATCAAAGGAATATACCATTGACAAGGTTGCCCAGATGATTGCGCAGCTGAAGGAACTCGGTTGGTCGTTCAACTTCATTGGCGCAAACATAGATGTCATCCGCACTGCGTCAGCATACAATATCGACAACACCCTGGAGTTCCAGCAGGACGAGGAAGGCACTCGCCAGATGTTCCACAAGGAGAGATCATCTCGCATGAAGTACTATGGCAGGGTTCAGGCTTGCATGGCAGCACCAGATTGTGTGGAAGAAGAGTCTGCCCCATCACTTAAGGAAAGACTGATAGCGGCTGCCAAAGGCTACTTCGACGATGATAAGGAGGAGGATTAAGCGAATTTGCACAAAGGGGTCTGACCCTTTTGTGCAAATTGAGACCATTAAATAGTTTAAGATATTATGCTTGGAGCAATTATAGGAGATATCGTAGGGAGTCGTTGGGAGTTCAACAGAACTAACGACTATAACTTCCCGCTGTTCTCAGAGAAGAACGGCTTTACAGACGATACCATCTGTACCATAGCAGTTGCGGATGCTTTGCTTAATCGTAGCGATGACTATGGCAAGTTCATTCACGAATGGTGCCGCAAATATCCTAATCCGATGGGAGGTTACGGCGGCAGATTTTGCCAATGGGTAATGAGTGACAATTCACAGCCATATAACAGTTTCGGTAATGGCAGTGCTATGCGAGTGAGTCCGATAGCTTGGGCTCATCGCTATATTGGCGGTGCTGTTCATGAAGCAGAGTTGTCTGCTGCCTGTTCCCACAATCATCCCGAAGGGATAAAAGGTGCTCAAGCCGTTGTTGAGGCTATTCATTATGGCGATGAACTTCGTAGATTGGCAAAGGAAATCAACAAGGAGACAATCACAGAAGTCATTCTTCCTATCGCAGAAAGATACGGCTATAACATAAATATTGACAAAGCCTCTGTGCAGAACAGATTTGACGAAACATGCCAAGGCACAGTGCCAGTAGCTCTGTGGATAATAACAGAAAGCAACGGCTTTGAAGATGCCATCAGAAAAGCGGTCAGCCTCGGCGCAGACGCAGACACTCTTGGCGCAATAGTCGGCAGCATAGCCGAAGCCATCTGGGGAGTGCCAGAGGACATCGCATCAGAGGCTATGCATTATCTTCCATCGGAAATGAAAGGTGTTGTACTCAGTTTCTACAGGAAATATCCCAATTCTTGTTCGTTCGTTTGTTCGTTCGTTCGCGAATAGGGGGATGCTCCTCAACTCTTTACTTACTAACACACAATTTGAAAATGAAATTGTAATAAGGGAATCGCTTGTTCATTTCCACCAATCATCATTCTTGCCGCAGATAACTCGTGCAAGTTCGTTCATGACCATACACATCTCGCGACTTACCTTGACATCCTTCTCATAGCGGTAGTTCCAAGGGGTTATCTGGCAAAGTTTTCTCTCTGCAAGGGCATAGAACGACTTGCCTACGCCTTTGTACTTCTCAGCGATTCCGTTGTCGATAATCTCCACGAACGAGAGCTGCTCAGCTATAAGCAACTGCTTAATGTCGCGTTCCTTTTGTGAAATAAAGGCAGAGACAATCACGAATCCATTCCTTGCAGCATTGATAACAGCCTCCTTCTGGACTTCAAAAAGATTAGCGTCTGCTCTATGGCAAACAAGCGGTAGCTTCTTCTCTGACGACAGTAACTCAACATTCCCGATATAGTCCAGGGCAATGCCCCTTTCGTCTGCATTCAGCCTTGCCTTTACAGCCTTTTGAGCCATGGCAAGTTTCTCTGTATTATATGAGAACGCGGCAGCTACGGCATTCATCACCCTGTCAAGAGTCCAATTCCTTGAATGCCTGTTGCGATGCTTTTGGAAGCACTCGTGCCTATAGCCTTGTATCAGCCTCTTTCGCGGATTGTTACGGATATACAGCCTCTTTATCTCGACTTCATCATCCGTTATGGCCTCCATGTCGTTGTAGCCACGAACGAAGAGGGCAGGACCACGGAAGGAACGCATGTGGAGGCGGTCTTGATGTTCTTCTATCAGAGCCTTGTGCTTCACTTCTATCTCCCTTCTTGTTTCATCGTCAATATTAGCACCAGCTTCTTCCAATTTGTGCTTAAGCACATCATCCAATTGCTTGCGCATTTCGCGCCATGGTATGCCAAGCGTGTCCCAATAGGCGTGCGTGCAGCCTATCATAAGGCCGTTTACGATGCGCCCAAGATGTCCTTTGTTTCCCGGCAATAAATGCAGAAGGGCGTGAATATGCTCTGGCATTACCTGCAGCTCATCACAGATGCAATATTTGTAATAACGGTTTATGCTTCGCCATTCCTTCTCAACGGCTTTTCCTAACTGCGTAAGTTTACATCTCGGAGCGTCCGTCGCTCCGTCTGCCGCATTGATATCCCCTTCGCAAATGCTTAGCACCGGCACTCCGTCCCTCGTGTTCAATGTCACATGAAACCATCCCTCGTAATAGTTTACGTTGGGATCGCGTCTCATGGCGTCAGGAAGAGACGCTTCTTTCTTACGCATCATTGCTTTCTGTTCTGAAGTGTAAGGCATGTTTTAACGAATTTACAGAACGACTAGTCTTGAGGATTTTGATTGATAGATTGATGGATGCAAAATTACAAAATAAATCGGAAGCAACAAAACATTCCTCCATTTTCTGTCGCAAATAGATAGTTTACACACGATTTGAAATTGAAATCGTAATAAAGAAAATTGCACAAAAGGGTCAGACCCCTTTGTGCAAATTCTTCTATGAACAAGAGAACCGTCCGTGCTATTTTTCATCTATTGGTTTTGTGTCAAAAGGCAAGCAGCCATAAGCTACATCATCTTCATTGACAAACAAATCTTGGCTGTATCCTTCTCCTAAAACCTTTAGGTCTGCAATATGGCGTCTCAGATTAGCTCTTACACTAACATCTTCCAGTTCTTCCCTTCGCGCTTTGCTCATTTCGCAAAATTCTTCAGCCTGTTCAATTCCTGCAAACCTACGGTCACAAAGATTAGCAGCTATGCCAGTAGTAGAGCTACCGCTAAAAGGGTCAAGAATCCAATCCCCTTTGTCCGTTGAAGCAAGTATTATGCGAGTCAGAACAGATAGAGGTTTCTGCGTAGGATGCTTGCCACATGACTTTTCCCAACGACCGATGGCAGGCAAACGCCAAACATCAGTCATCTGCTTGTTGTCGTTGAGTTTCTTCATCAGTTCATAGTTGTACTTATGAGCTACTTTCTTGCACTTCCTCGCCCAGATGATGAACTCAGTTGAGTATGTAAAGAAACGACAAGAGATATTTACAGGCGGATTGGTCTTCTGCCATGTGATTACATTCAGTATCTTGTAGCCAAGTTCAGTGAGGCAGTTAGCTACAGAAAAGATGTTATGATATGTTCCCGAAATCCAGATAGTGCCATTATCCTTCAGCTTGTCGCGACACAATCCGAGCCACTCAATGTTGAAATCCTTCATTTCTTCAGGACTCTTTCCTTTGTCCCATTCGCCTTTGTCCACGCAAACCACCTTCCCGCTCTGTAGGCTTATGCCACCATTGGAGAGAAAGTAAGGAGGGTCGGCAAATATCATGTCGAACTTGAAGCTAAAGTCTTTTAGCAACTGAAACGTATCTCCATGAGCAAGAAGGAAATCGTTATTGGGAGATTTGTAATAGGTTTCTATCATTTCATTTCTTGCTTTACTTCTTCAAGAAACTCAGGCAATGTCGTAAAATTGTACATACGAGGAATATCATTGTAGGCTTCAGCTAGTTTATTCTTTGCGCTATTCCATCCTTCGCCATCAGTAATCCAGACGAATTCATATCCCTCAACGCCATTTACTATAGGAGCCAGTTCACGATATGCACGAGCAACCTCGTTAAGTTTTGAACCACCTCCACTATAGTAATTCAGCTCTATGAGATAAGTTGTTTGTTTTGTCTTTATGACAAAGTCAAAGCGCTTTTCATCTTCTCCAAGAACTGCCTTAATCTCAGGAAACTCACTTGAATAAACCTCCATACGATGGATTATGTCGTTTGTGTTTAGGATTCTATGAAGGAGAGTTTCTGTTATGTCGCCACTTCTGTTCTTTCGCGCATTAGTATCAAGACCAGTTTCAACGCCAAAAACATAATCTACTAAATCGTTCACGTCTTTATTAGTGAACACTTCTGCAAGTCCTGTTTCTTCAAGGAACTTCATTACTCCATCAACGGAAGTAAACAACGAACTTACAAGATAAGCCTTACCATCATTATCTATGAATTTCTTCCTATCCTTGCGTCTTGTTGCGATAAGAATGTCAAGAACATTAAAGGCCGATTTGTCCCTTACCCAAAGTGCTGTAACCGCTTCCCTTAAGTTTTCTTTGCCCAACAGGAAATTCAGCATATTTAGGCTAATGGCTATGTTGTTTACATTATTGCGTATCTTCTTGAAATCGGAATAAAAGTCAAGAGTGGCATTTGTCTCTGATAGTTGAGACATGAATTTATTGAAGTCCTTTTCCATTTTTGAAAGCTTTGGTTTCTTCGTAATTATGTACAAGTATTTCAGTTAGTTTTCCTCTTTTCGTTGGATTCGCATTGATGCTTCTTGATGCCCAAACACGTTCTATTTGATAGTCTTTGTAAAGCAAGTCAAAGAAATTGTCTGCCTCGTTCTTTCCCTTGCAGTCAGAATTGCTTAGCATAAAATGGAAACCTGCTTCTTTGATTCTATCGCAATACTCCTTCAAGCGAATCTGAGCCTCATCATTGAAAGACTCTTTAGCATAGTCGTTGAAACTTGAAGTATCGCTCAAAGGGCGATAAGGTGGATCAAAATAGAAGAGCGTATTGCCTTGGGCATATTGAAATGTATTTTCAAAATCACCAGTCAATATCTCTACTCGTTGAAGTAATTCGCTATCTTTGCGAATGGTTATTGGATCACAAATCAGAGGATTAGTGTATTTGCCGAAAGGAACATTGAAAAGACCTTTCTTGTTCACACGATAAAGACCATTGAAACAAGTACGATTCAGGAAGAAGAATTTTGTTGTGTTCTCAATCGGTTCAAGATTCTTTTCGTTATATCGGTCACGAGCGGCAAGGAAGAAATCTTTGCGAGCTTCTTCTGTTCCAAGAGCATTGTAAACATTCTGAATATCCTGTAAAGATGATATTAGTTCTTCTGGATTGTCTCTAACCGTACGATAACATGTCGTCAAATCTGGATTAACATCATTAATTACCGCGTGATTGATATTCGGGTATCGTTGTAGCATATAGAAGAGCATAGCTCCACCGCCAACGAAAGGTTCAATGTAAGTTACATTATCCCAATTACCAAAGTCAGCTGGCAACTGTGCATCCAGTTGTTCTATGAGTTGCGACTTTCCCCCAACCCATTTGATAAAAGGTTTTGCTTTTGCCATAGTAATCCTTCTTACATTACGAAAAAGCCCTTGCCTATTGTTTCAGGTAAGGGCGTGGAAGAAGGATTGTAGTTAATCCATGGCTTAGCACTGCCAGCATCAGACAACAAAGAATCTGTCCACGCCCTATGTGAAGCGTGAACATCGTTGTCGTGACCGTACTGATGCTTATTTCTGAGGTGCTAATTCTGGGTTGTCAGTAACGTCAAGGATGTTCAAGGCTTATGTTCTTGTTCGGTCTTTGTCAATAAGTGCTGCCAATACCCTAATGCAGACATTACTTAGTTTAGGTTTAGCTCATAAAAAACGTAGGTATTCATTCCGCTCATTCCTCGATTGAGGCCTTCCACAGCCTTGAGTTGAGAACTTGCAGAGCAATACCTACGTCGGATATACAAATACACCCATAGTGTGCATGAAAGTCCTTGTAAGACTTTCTGCACACACGGGATGCATGGATTGCATACCAATAGGCATCACTTTCAGCTTTGCTTCTGACAACTCTTTTGAATGTGGAAGTTTCAATCGATCAAAAACAAGCATCAATGACGCTTTTTCCATATGTCATATTCCTTTAGTTTTATGCCGTAAGGAAAAAATTCGGGCTATCGTTTTAGACGAACTTCTTCGTCTATTTCGCACATACTAATTTTGTTTGCTATCATATAGTAAACAGACGACTTTTTGTATCCCATCGTCTTGTAAACCAAGTTATCATAATTATTAGCATACTTGAGAACTGTGTCTTCGGATAAATTTATTAGTTCTACCGTAGCAGTCTCATAATTCAAAATAGCAAGTTGCGCCATATTCTTATTTTCGCTAGCAAAGTGGTAAATTATTCCATATAAAATAATTCCTCTTTTAGCATTTGTGTTTCAGATTTACTATTAGGTTTAAACCTATCAAGTATGATTAATCTGCTGCAAAAGTACGAATATTCTTTTTACCAACAAAAAGATTTTGACATTATCTTTGTGTTTATGTTAAAATTAAACATGATCAACATGATCAGCAATTCTTAATGGCTATCACATTACTAGCTCATGTCCAAAATGGACACAAGATCAGGAGAGGAACGGCAGAACTGACACACAATTTGAAATTGAAATCGTGAGCATTAGTGCTCCAAAACTTCCTCGAGAATTGTTTCATCAGCGAAGGTTCTTTGATAGAAAATCGGATAACCGAGGGAGACGGGATGTTCTGCTTTGTTGATTCGCTTTACGCTGTCAAGGTCGGGTAAGCCGAAGTCAAAACTCCTGCCATAGAGTATAATCCTGCCGTTCTGATTGTCTATCTTCCACAATCCGCCGCCATGGCAAGTGGTGTGACCTTTGGGCAACAGTTCCCTGTGAAGATAGACATTGCCAAACTTCAGCACGCCGTCGAGCGTTATGATGAATTTGTTATACATAGGGTTAGTTTAGAAAAAATCGCCACCGCACTATCTAAAGTACGATGGCGATTCTGTTTGTATGAATGAATTGGTTTAGAGCTTGTTGTCTGAACCGAGTACGTTCACGATCTTGTGCATGTACATCTTCTTCATGTTGTCACGAGCAGGAGTGAGGTACTGACGTGGGTCGAAGTGTGATGGGTTCTCAGCGAGGTGCTTGCGGATAGCAGCAGTCATAGCGAGACGAGAGTCAGAGTCGATGTTGATCTTGCAAACAGCAGACTTAGAAGCCTCACGGAGCTGCTCCTCTGGGATACCGATAGCGTCAGGAAGCTGACCACCGAACTGGTTGATAGTAGCAACCTCATCCTGAGGAACTGAAGAAGAACCGTGGAGTACGATTGGGAATCCAGGGAGCTTCTCCTCGATAGCGTGGAGGATGTCGAATGCCAATGGTGGAGGTACGAGGATACCCTTCTCGTTACGAGTGCACTGCTCTGGAGTGAACTTGTAAGCACCGTGAGAAGTACCGATAGAGATAGCGAGTGAATCGCAACCTGTGCGAGTAGCGAACTCGATAACCTCTTCTGGCTGTGTATAGTGTGACTCAGCAGCTGAAACCTCATCCTCAACACCAGCGAGAACGCCGAGCTCAGCCTCAACAGTTACGTCGAACTGGTGAGCGTAGTCAACAACCTTCTTTGCGAGAGCGATGTTCTCCTCGAATGGGAGGTGTGAACCGTCGATCATTACTGAAGAGAAACCTGAGTCGATACAGTCCTTACAAGTTTCGAAAGAATCTCCGTGGTCGAGGTGGAGAACAATCTGTGGGTTCTCGCAACCGAGTTCCTTAGCGTATGCAACAGCACCTTCAGCCATGTAGCGGAGGATTGTTGGGTTAGCGTACTTGCGTGCGCCCTTAGAAACCTGCATGATAACTGGAGACTTTGTTTCAACAGCAGCCATAACGATTGCCTGCATCTGCTCCATTGTGTTGAAGTTGAAAGCTGGGATAGCGTAGCCACCAGCAACTGCCTTCTTGAACATCTCGCGAGTATTTACGAGACCAAGATCTTTGTAGTTTACCATAATTTAATACCTTATTTTAGTTTTTTGGTTTTTAGTTTCTGTTTTTCGGTTTGGCAAAACCGAGATGCAATTTCTTAAATCGTTGCAAAGTTATAGAAAAGAGCAAAAAAGAACAAATAAATCAACCATTTTTTAGTGAAAAGCGAGCAAATAAAAGTCGTGATACTGCCAACTTGAAAAGCAAAGATTACAATGTGAGCACTTTATCCATCATTTTATCATGCTCAGAATGAGGTATTTCACCAAACTTCTGAAAGGGGAAAGCCACACCTATGAGATACGGAAGCCGCCCTACCCTAGCCTCGACATCAGCGAAGAATCGGTCGTAATATCCCTTGCCTCGCCCAAGTCTGTTGCCCTTTTCGTCGAATGCCATGCCCGGTACAAGAACCGTCTCAATCCGATTATAG
Source organism: Bacteroidaceae bacterium (assembly GCA_024401305.1). GTDB lineage: Bacteria > Bacteroidota > Bacteroidia > Bacteroidales > Bacteroidaceae > Prevotella. The sequence continues at coordinate 25,266 of JAKSLI010000006.1, forward strand.
TCATCAAACAACTTTCCCGTAGGTTCCATTATGCCAAAAACGCCTTCCTTCAGATCGCTCCTTGAATGATATTCGCGCAACACCATCTCGGTATCGGACACCACTTCGGGCAGCAAAACAGTTTTCCCCTGGCTGACAAGCGCTTCGATCACCGTAATGACCGACACTTCGTCAGGCAGGGGAAAATATGCCAATATGCAGTTTGCTTCCCTTACATGCTGCTCAGCAAGCAAACTGGCGGAGATGTCTTCAGACATAGCCATAAGCTGTTCCTGTGTGTAACCCTTTTTCAAGGAGCGTACATATTTCCTCAGCTCAGGCTTTGTCATTTTTTCTTTCTTCTTATTATAATGTATAGGATGATGGAAAGCAGGATGGCTCCAAGTCCAACAAGTCCCGCCCACAATGACTTCGTGTTGATCTGCGAGAGCAGGAAGTCAACCTTTCCGAGCATTTCCTCGTGGTTTCCGTCGATGTTGCCCTTCAAGGAGTTTGTGGTCTTCGTGAGGTTCTTCTGGTCAATCTGCAATGCCGTGCAGAGGGAGTCGATGAGAATCTGCTGTTCATCGATAACCTTTGACATGCGCTCTATCTGAACAGTATCATTATATATCTGTTCTTCCAGCAGACGCACACGCATCTCAAGGTCGTTCAGATGAATCTGAATATTGGCATCAGCACGACCGCTAAGATACTGCGCATTGACAGACAAAGCCAAGAAGCCTATGATGAATGAAAGGAGAAGTCTTTTCATAACCTTATAACCTCATAACCTTATAACCTACCTCGACTACTTTCTCAACATTGGATGGATGCGGTCGAGCACTGAACGAAGGTTCACATTGCCATCCTTGCAAGCATCGCGGAGAGCAACCTTTGCATCTTCAACATTGCTCTGTGTCTTGATCTTCTGGAGATCCTTGAGAACCTGGTTGTAGTAACCATTACGCTTACTCTGGTCTATGCTGTTGTAAGCGTTAGAGCCTACGATATAGTCAATGTTACCGCTGCGGAAAGCTGCAAGGAGTCGCTTGGCATCGTCAGAAGAAGCTTCTCCCGGTACCCACTTATCTTGCGCCTTGAGGTATGTTACATCAGCATCAGCCATTGCTGCAACTGGTTCTGCCTTAGGTTCTTCTGCAGGCTTCTCAACCTCCTTTGGTTCCTCGGTTTGTTCCACTTCCTGCACTTCTGGCTGAGGGTCGAGTGTCTGTTCATTCTCGTCAGGCTGCACCTCATCGTCCTTGACTTCCATTTCCTCTGCTGAGCCTTCTTCATCTGCTACAACTTCGGTCTTGTCCTTTTCGCTGTCGCCATCGCAAGAATTGAACATTGCAGTGATGGCTATACCAAGGATCAAGCCCACAGCAAGTGAGATGAGATATGGAATGAAGGAAACCTTGCCTGTTGAAGGCTTGTTTGCACCGCCTACTCCACCAATCTGAAGTTCGTTGAGCGGAGTGTCTGTGTGGCTTGCATCCTTGATGAACTCATAGACAGCACTTGACTGGTCGATATCCACAGAACCACGCTTGATGCCATCAGGAGTGTTGAAAGAAACCACGATGCTCTGCAACTGTGAAGCGAGCATGATGCGCTTCTCGCCCTTCTGAAGGTCAGTGTGGGTAATCTGGATACGACGATCCTTGTAACCATCAGCACTGATTGTTACATCGTAAGCATCGCGCGATTCGCTGAAGGTAATCTCCTGACCGTTCATGATTTCCTTCTGGTCAATCCTGAACTTAGGCAATGCTACGCCAGCGCCATTGACTACGGTAAGAGTGATACGAAGGTTCTTCTTTCCGAACATCTCATTCGGATTCTGAATCTTCTGAGGCTTATTTGGAGTAGCCGATTGCTTTGGAGCGGCAGGCTGCTGAGGTCTTTGCTGTGATGCAGGCTGAGCAGCAGGTCTGGTTGGTTGAGCAGGAGTTGGCTGAGCGGCAGGTCTGCTTGGCTGAGCAGAATCTGGCTGCTGCGCAGGCTTCTTCTCCGCAGGTGCATCTTCTTTTGAGTTGAAAACTATAGGGTTACCCTGACCGCCCTGAGCGTTTTTATTATTTGTTTCTTCGATATCGTCGCCAAAATGCAACAATGGTTCGTTATTGTTCATAGGAAATAGTTGTTTTTTATTGTGCTTGTCCGTCCACGATTACATCTCTCTTGCCTGGCTCTGACTTCTGAACCACGGTCTGCTGTCTTGCAGGTGCTAGGTCAGCAGCTTTCGCAGGTGCCGCTGGTGTTACAGTCTTTGCAGGTGCAGCAGGTTGTGCAGGAGTTACAGGCTTTGCTGGTGTTGCAGGAGCTGTTGCTGGTCGTGCTGGCTCTACATTTCTTGCAGGTTCAGCAGCACCGGCAGACTGGCTCGCAGGGATTGCTCCCGTAGGTGCAGACGCAACTGACGCAGCCTGAGGATTGTTATCTGTGGACGACGATTCTGTGTCGTATTCTATAGTTCCGGTTGGATTGGAAGTTTCAGCAGTAGCGTTTGCCTCAACTGTTTTCTTCTGCTCCTCATCTTTTGCCAAGTCTGTCAAGCTTCCGTTGAACGACTTTGCGCCGTCGCTCATATCAGTGCTTCTTTTGGTTGAAGTTGTAATACCCTCTGACGATGCTGATCCGTCGTATTCCTCGAATTCAGCCTCAATCTCAGCGCGTGTCTTCTTGCTTTCACACGCTGTAAATGCCACAACAAACAATAAGAGAAATATAAAATTAAAGATTTTCATTTCTTTGTTGAAGATTAATGATGGGTTCTGAAAAATTAGACTTGTAACAATCGTTTAGGGTGCAAAGTTAAGTGATTTTTGGGAAAGCAGAAAATCAGCAACGATTTTTTTTATTTTATTAAGAAATAACATCAAAAAACTTAACTTGTTTTGGTTTTGATATTGGCAAAAAAGCACAAAAAACAAAACTTTTTACATCAAACGACTGATAATTTACATTAATTTACTAACTTTGCGCCGAAAAAAATCAAGAACATGGTTAGATTTATGGCATTGGGAAGTGGCAGTTGTGGCAATGCGTACCTGCTGATGACTGACGGCGACAATCTGATGATTGACGCTGGCATCGGTATTCGCCACCTGAAAAAGCACTTCACCAACCACCAGATGAAGATAACCAGTCTGCAGCGCATCCTCATAACCCACGACCATGCCGACCACGTAAAGAGCGTCGGCTACCTGTCAACGGAGTTGGAGATTCCTGTCTATGCCACGAAATCAGTTCACGAAGGCATCTACAAGAACTATTGCGTGAAGAAGAAGGTTCCGATGGACAAGCAGATTTCCATAGAAAAAGACGAGACAATCCAGCTCGGCGATTTCAAGGTTACGCCGTTCCATGTGCCTCACGACAGCCTTGACAACGTAGGCTACACCATAGAAGTGGAAGGCATCGTGTTCTCAATAATCACTGACTGCGGCCATGTTACCGACCGTATAGCGGAAGCCATTGGGAAGAGCAACTACCTTGTCCTTGAGGCAAACTACGACAATGAGATGCTTGCAAAAGGTCCTTATCCTCCATTCCTGAAGGTGAGGGTGGCAAGCAACACTGGCCATCTTTCCAACACCCAGTGTGCCGAAGCATTGGTAAACCACGCTACTCCTGACCTTCGCCATGTATGGCTCTGCCACCTAAGCGAGCACAACAATCATCCTGAGCTTGTCCGCAAGACGATAGAGGAAGAGCTTCGACAGCACGGAATAATCGCCGGTGCCGATTTCATGGTGGATGTTCTCAAGAGAAAGCAGCCAAGCGAGATCTTCAAGTTGACAAAATAGTATCAGTGAAAGAACACTATACAAGAGCTTCTTACGGCATTTCATAACACATTAATAAACAACGCCTTACAGAGGCACAAAAAAACTCATAGCTTTTTGGGTAAAAAAGCTATGAGTTTTTTAATTATCTCTATGAGTTTTTGGTCGTTTTCCGCTGAGTTTTTATCCGTTTCCCGTAGAGTTATCATTAACCACTCCGGAAATGACAAAATAGTATCAACGGAATTAGACTCAAAAACAATACATCTTTCCAGTAGATATTTTGTCAATAAATTTCACTTATATGACTTATTCCAATGCTGTTGGATTTGATAAGTACAATAAGTTAGATTTATTGATAATTCATCCATGAATATTCGATAATCCGTGATATTATTAGTCAACAAATGGGCGACCTGCTACAGGAGCATCGAAAGAGAAAGTGCCGTCTGTTACAGGAATTCCGTTTGGTTTTGGATTTGGATTTACTGGTGGGTTTACTGGAGGATTTACAGGTGGGTTATCATTACCACCACTACCCAAGATTACTGCGCACTCTACATATACAGGAACTGTAGTGAGTGCTGGCTTAATATAGTTTTTCATTTTTCTGAGTTTTGTTTCTGATTTGTTAAATTTGTAAAAGGATTGACATTCTCTCCACCACATCTAGTATAACATATTACTCCCCCTCCCATTATACGGGGAGGGGGTAAGGGGGGAGAGGCCTCTACTTCACAATCACCTTCTTGCCGTTCTTCACGTAGATGCCTGAAGTTGGGTTGCTAACCTTGCGGCCAGAGAGATCGTAGTAGTTGTTGTCAGCCTTGCTTGCGTTGATCTGCTTGATGGCTGTTGGATCGTCGTTTACGAGCAAACCGCATACAGGAACCAGTGGGCCGTCGCCAGGAGCAATCTCAAGGTATGCACGGAATGGAGGGAGAACAGCGTTCTCAGAGAGAGCATACTTGAACTCGCCATTGCTCAAACCATAGTAACCTGTCTGGTACATAGCCATTGGCTGGAATGTAGTAGAGAGAGTGTACTTAGTGCCGCTCTGATCCTTGAAGCTTGTTGGTGAGTTGAAAACGTCATCACTGCTAAATACATCTATCAGGTTGAAATTATCCTTCTTTTCCCATGTGATTGTCATCTCGCCAACCTCTTTTGCCTTAATAAGTACTGGCTCGTAAACCAAAAGATTGTTCTTATCCATCTCTGACTGGTAGAGGAGGTAAGCCATGTCGTAGATACCATCTGGTTCAGCATCATACAGCGTAGCTCCTGTGAAAGTAGCCACTTCTGCCTTGCCTTCGAAGTCAGCGCCCTTATAAGTGAATGGCAATACCATTGACTGCCACTCAGTGTTGTTGAACGTACGAGTGTAAGTTACCTTATCAGCAAAGAAGAACTCTGGAATGTAGAAAGGCTGAGCGTCTGTAAGGTTAAGTTCTTTAGCTCTATTTCTAACATTAATTAAGTTAGCACCTTCAAGATAGACAACGTTAGGAATAACGCCTTCTACATCAGAAAGGTCTGCGTCAACGTAGATCAAAGCATTTGCAGCAGTTGCCTCTGCAGGCTTAACTGTTGGGTCGAAGTTCTCAATAGTAATTGGTGTTTCGTCACCATTGTAGAGAGTAGCTGTGTAGCCCTGTGGTGCAGGAGCCACATAAGCCATCTCATGAACGAATATATCGCCCTTGCGAACGATTTCGCCGTCTTCCTTAGCAACCTCAGCAACCAAGATTCTCATATCAGTACCGTCAGGAAGTTCTTCGAGACCAACGTACTCAAGGTAGTCTTCCATTACATCGAATGTCTGAACGCCATCAACTGCGTTAAAGAACATGTTAGAAAGCACATCAAAGAGTTCTGTATTATCTGTAGTTCCAAGAGCTTCCTCAATCTCGCCTACGATAACAGCGAAAGAATACTTGTGGTCGTTAGAAGGAGTGATAGTTACATTATTACCATCATGCTGGATCTCGAAAGAAGTAGGATCAGCTGCAGGTTCTGGCTCGGTAACAATGACATAAACGAAAGCCTGCTTTTGACCGTCCTCTGTAGTAACAACGACAGCAGCTCTACCTGCCTTGAGACCTGTTACAACGCCTTCCTCGCAAGTAATGACCTCGTCTTCCTGAATAACAGACCAAGAAGTATTCTTGTTGGTTGCGTTTGAAGGATAAACCTGAGCCACGAGATATGCAATCTGTCCCTTTTCTATAGTGATGTAGCCGTTGTCGAGAGTTTCTCCAGTAACGTCCACGAGAGACACGCTCTCTACAGGAGTCTCTTCTGTAGTCACAACGAGAGAAGTGATGAAGAGGTTTGTGCTTGCAGCTTTACGAGTCATGTTGAAAGAAGTAGCACCTGCCATTTCCTTTGTGACTGTGAGTGTGATGGTCTCTGGGGTGCCTTCGTTCAAGATATCTGGGAACTCTGGATCCACTCCTATCTCAGCTGTTGCACCATTGTCGAAGTCAAGCCAAGCTGTTGACTTCTTGGAATCATCCCCCTTGCAGCGATAGGCAGTCATAGAGATGACGTCACCTTCCTTGAGAGCCTGTGAAAGAGTAACATACATATAAGTACCCGCAGCTGTTCCCTTACCAATATCTGTCTTTTTTCCATTAAGGCAGATTGTGTAATAGGCCTTATCGCCTGTGTGAAGATAATTGAGACGATCATTCTTGTCGCCTCCGAGACACTCAATAGAACCAACTTCAGCAACATAATCTGCCTTATTCTCAGCATTATGCCACTTGAAGATCTCCTTAGTGTCTGCATTCGCTCCTATGAAGACTGTCAGAAGAGCAAACAAAGAGAATAGTTTCTTCATTAGATTAAGATTTTGGTTAATATTAGATGTTGATTAGTTATTTTCAGACATGTTGTGAAAAGTTGCGAAAAGAACACTTTACGCGTAGCAAATTTACAAAATTAATCAACGGAAAAGAAAACAAGCAAAACAAACTTACACATCGTATGACACGCATCAAGAAAAAGCCCGCCCTCTACAAAAGGACGGGCTTTTATGAGTATTGAGTAATGAGTAATGAATGTTGACTGACTACTCGAATTCATCCAAGCGGTTGCGCCATAGATACTTACGAGTTTCGTGAACAATGACGCCGCTAAGGAAGAGGAGTGCAATGAGGTTCGGAATTGCCATGAGAGCATTGAGACAGTCGGCAAGTGTCCAAACCAAGCCTAGATCCATTGTTGCGCCAATGAAGATTGCTATGACGTATGCAATGCGATAATAGCGTGCAATGTTCTTTATCTTAAGATATTCGGCAGCGCGTTCGCCATAAATCTCCCAGCCGAGGATTGTAGAGAAGGCGAAAGTGAGAAGACCGAAAGTAAGAAGCGGTGCGCCGATATAAGGAATCTTTGAGAAAGCGAGCTTTGTGAGTGTGCCGCCATTGTCGTAAGTGATGTCAGGATAAGCGATGATGCTGCTCACGATGACAATACCTGTAAGAGCACAGATGATGACAGTGTCCCAGAAAGTACCGCTTGAACTTACCAGCGCCTGACGAACAGGGTTGCGTGTCTGTGCAGCAGCTGCTACGATAGGTGCGCTACCCATACCTGATTCGTTCGAGAAAAGTCCGCGAGCCACACCGAAACGACAAGCCATCATAACCGTTGCTCCGACGAAACCGCCACCGGCAGCCGAAGGGTTGAACGCACTTTCCACGATAAGTTTCAGTGCTGGCCATACATATTCGCTATTGATGCAAAGGATAACGATGCAACCTACCACATACAAGCACGCCATGAAAGGAACAAGAGCCGTACAAACCTTTGCGATACTCTTTATGCCACCGAGAAGGACAGCACCAGCGAGAAGCGTGATGACGAGTCCGCTAACCCATGTCGGAACGCCAAGAGTCTCATCGGCAATGGTAGAGATGGCGTTTGCCTGGACCGTATCGCCAATGCCAAAGGCAGCGAGAGCTGTGAAGATGGCGAAAGCTATGCCGAGCCATTTCCAGCCAAGACCTTTTTCAAGGGCATACATCGGACCGCCATGAACCTTTCCGTCCGCATCTGTTTCGCGATATTTCACGGCGAGAAGTCCCTCAGCATATTTCGTGGCAATACCGAAGATACCTGTCACCCAGCACCAGAAGATGGCTCCAGGTCCACCGAGAGAGATAGCCGTAGCCACACCAACGATGTTTCCCGTACCGATAGTGGCAGCGAGAGCAGTGGCAAGAGCGCCAAACTGCGACACCTCTCCGTCGGCATCCTTGTCTTTCTTCAGCGAGAGGCGAATAGCCTTGAATATATGGCGCTGAGGAAACTTGAGTCGGACAGTGAGGAAGACGTGAGTGCCAAGGAGCAGAATCATCATTGGCCATCCCCAGAGGATGTCGGCAAGTCCAGTGATGATTTGTTCTATAGAAGTCATATTGTTTAGAGAGTGTGTTGGTTTTTGGTTGTTACTTGATGATGTTCGCAATAGAAGCAATCATCGTAGCGATAGAAGCGGCGCTAGTACCGATAGAGAGCGATTCGGCAAGTGTCATCTTGGCAGCAGACTTCGCAGGTACGATAATCTCACAACCAGGACGCGGTTTGGCTCCGTTGGAAAGCTTATCTACAGTACCATTCATATAAACTATGTACGCGCGACCCTTCTTTGCATTGTCAGAATATCCACCCGCTTGGTCGATGTAGTAGTTTGCCTTCTTGCCCTTAATATAGCTTACGGTGTTAGGATACATCACTTCACCGTTGATCTTGACAGTAGAGATATACTGCGGAACCACTACCCTATCGCCTTCACGAAGCACGATGTCGTCGTCGCTGCCCGGATTCTTCAGGGCTTTTCCGAGGTCGATACCGACATAGTAAGTGGCACCGATTTCATACTTCTTCGTATTGACCAATTGCGACAGTGAGTTGGCAGCACCAGCATTCTTCATAGCCTCACGCTTTATTTCATTCTGCGCATCTTCCTTTGCCTTGTCGAGAACGGCTTCCATTCGGATTCGTTCTTCAGGAGTGATGCGGCGTTCAAGACGGGCACCTGAAGCATAAGCCATATCCGTAAGACCGCCAGCAGCCTTCAATGCGTCAGAAAGTCGCATGTTCTTCACTGGCATTGTATAAGTTCCGGCGAACATCACTTCACCGTCAACCACTATATTCTGCTGCTTGGAGTACGCAGGACTCTTTCTCACATAGACCTCATCGAAAGGCATCAGTTCGAAGCCCGGTTCACCGTCAATCACAAAACCTTCCTTGAGAGCGAAGGTGAAAGTCTGTGCGATGAGAGAGTCAGTCTTGAGCGCTGTAGGATTGCTCGTGCGTCGTGCCACATCCACCTTCACCGTTGAAGCAGTTTCCTTCAGACCACCAGCCTGCAGAACGAAGTCTTCGAGCGTTTCCTTTGCAGCATATTTATACACACCAGGGAAATGCACCTCGCCATGGATCGTGACTGTGCGTTCTTCCATCATCTCCGATTTCGTCGGAATGAAGAGCACATCGTTTGCACGGAGAGCGATATCAGGAGTTGTGCCGTTCAATATGCCCTTAACATCTACCGAGAGAGCCTCGAGCGTGCGGTCTGGTCTGAGTCTGTGCATCACGCCGCGTGTTATGAAAGCCTCTTCACGAAGACCTTCAGCAGCCTCGATGAGCGCACGAACAGTGTTGATGCGACCATCTACCTGATACATTCCAGGACGGAACACAGCACCCTTTATCTCAACGCTGTTGGAGAAGCGCTGGATGATTGAGTCAACGGTTATGGAGTCCTCGTCGTTGACAAGGAATGAAGGCATATCGTATTCGTCCACATTATGGATTGAGAACTCAGTGCCGGTCTTTCGGATTACGCGAACAGACTTCTTGTAGGCATCTCCCGTGAAGCCGCCTGAATAGCGAAGAATGTCGGAAAGCGTCTCGCTCTTCTTCATTTCGTAATACATTGGGCGCTTCACCTTACCCACGATGTTCACAAGACAATCGTAAGCACCAACGATGATCACGTCATTGTCGGCAAGTCGCACATTGCCTGTAAGACGACCATTCAGGATATAATCGTAGATATCGACAACGGAGATGAGCTGATTGTTGCGGAATACCTTGATATTACGGAGTGTACCAAGTTCATCAACGCCACCTGCCATGTAAAGAGCATGGAAAACGGAAGCGAAAGCAGAGAGTGTGTAAGTGCCAGGAGCCTTCACATTACCCATCACATTGACCATGATGGCGCGTGTCTCGCCTACGCTGAGACGAATCTTTGAAGATGTGTAGCGAGAACCCATCGTGTTTCTCACCTTCTGGTTTGCCTGATCTACGGTCAAACCAATCACGCTGACAGGACCGAAACCTTCAAGCGTTATCGTACCGTCGGGAGCCACAGTGCTTTGGATTGTCTTTGCAGAAGCGCCATAGACATCGATGAACACGGCATCGCCAGGACCTAGACGGTAGTTTGTAGGCGTAGCAATGTTCATGTTAGGCTCGAACGACAGCTTCTCATTGTTGAAGATGTCACGACCGAACACCTTCTTCTTCACGATGGCACGCTCAGCAAGGAGCTTGTCGAGGAGTGCAGCCGTGTCAGGAAGGATATAGTTTATTTCGTCCTGTGCTTCGAGCCAGTTCTGGTTGGTTTCGTCCATGCGGTTGCGGTTTGCCATGCGACGCTCGTCGTAAGAGTCGATCATGTAGTTGCCGCCACGCTGCTCGTCGTCATAATCGCCATTTCTTGACTTTGTTGATGACCTCTGGGTCTTCGTGTTCTTGCCTGTACGCATACGGTCGTTGCCATCGTCTTCAGCGCCAAACTGCTCGTCCATCGCACCCATCGAAGCATCCTTCTTGAGCCTTTCCGCCTTTCTTCTTACGCGACGAATCTGCTCTATGTTAACGCCTTGCTGCATGAGTTTCGTAACGATGCGAGCCGACGAAGTGCCAGCCTCACGCTCCTTAAGCACAATTTGCATTACCTGTTCGTCGCTCATCGACTGCGCGTTTGCAGTGATGCAGCATAAAGAAAACAGCAGTATGAAGGTCAATATCTTTTTCATTGTGATTTAGTTTTAGGTAGCCTTTTTAATAACGCAAAAGCTTGAAAATTATTGCAAAGTTAAAAAAAAATCAATCGTTTCATAACTTTTATTCATATTTTAGACAATAAAGACTGCAATTCTTAGTTTTTATTTAGGTTGATTACGAAAAAAGAGCCCAAAATCCGTAAATTGTAAATCCGTAAATTGTAAATCCCGTGTCTTACCTCATAATATTCATATCGTTATTCCTCAGCTCTGCGTTGGGATTCATCATTATCCCACGCATCCTGAAGTACTGCAGCAACAAGAACCTGTACGACCGCATGGACGAACGAAAGCTGCACACCTCGAACGTGCCTCGTCTCGGCGGCATGTCGTTCTTGCCATCAATGCTGCTGTCGTTCATCATTGCCATCATCGTCTATCATTTCACGGCTTTTGAAATAAAGATAAACCTCTGGACAATTGGCGTTGTTTCGGGCATGGTGATCGTCTATGTCGTAGGACTTGTTGACGACTACTCAGAACTTTCGCCAAAGACGAAATATCTCGCACAGTTCATCGCTGCTGCCCTCATGCCTCTCTGCGGACTTTACATGAACAATCTCTACGGACTCTTCGGCATCTACGAGATTTCCCCATTCGTCGGCATTCCGCTCACAATATTCCTGATCATGTTTGTCAACAACTCGATAAACCTCATCGACGGCATCGACGGACTGGCTGCAAGTCTCTGTATAATAGCACTTTTCGTATTCCTGCTCACATTCATCCAAGGTGAGTTGCCAGTTTATTCAGCACTCGTTGCCGGCATGATCGGAGTGCTTATATCATACCTCTACTTCAACATACTCGGAAAAGCGGAAAAAGGCACGAAGATATTCATGGGCGACAGCGGAAGCCTACTTCTCGGCTACATGCTGAGCTTCTTCGCCCTCAAGCATTGCGTAAACAACGCACTCGTAATGCCATACCGTGACTACGCACTAATGCTGCCTCTCACCATACTCATCATCCCAACATTCGATGTCGTCAGAGTAATCATCGTGCGCAAGCTTCACGGACTTTCAATGTCGCAGCCTGACAAGCGCCACATCCACCACAAGCTGCTCGCCATCGGACTAAACCAACATCAGACCCTCGGCGTCCTCATCGTAGCGCAACTCTGCTACATTGCCCTCAACTACGCCCTCTACATCATGCAGCTCAACTGCAACATCATCCTTGCCATCGATGTGGCGATATTCATCTTCGGAAACTGGATTCTCAATGTTCTGAAGAAAGAAGAGGAATAACACTAAACACATAAACACTAAACACTAAATCGAGATACCCTTGGTTCGCATAAAATTCAAATATACGCAAGAGATCGTTCAGGCAAAGTTCGTCAATCTCATTATTCTCACTGACGAGAAAGAAAGCCGACAGTTGGTTGTCATCACCGACAAACCGACTGCCACGAACATCTCTGCCACTTACGAATCGAGGAAATCAGCACTGACTAGGAAGAAGTTCTTCGAGCGTTCGGCACTCTATGTAGCCCTTTCGCTGTTGCCTGACGAGATGAAGAAGCTCATGTTCATCCACATCGATGCACTTGTTGACGGACAATACCACGCCCACCTCGTGCGCCGCAATGCCGACATCAACGAGCCTGACCACGACCTCCGCATTTCGGAAGCCGTACTGCTCTCCATCGTTGCCGACATACCAATCTACATCGACGACCACCTCTGGCGCATCCAGTCAACAATTCACAACAAGCTGTCCAACGGCACAAGCATACCATTGAACACCCTCCCCCTCCCGATGCTCAAGGAAGCTCTGCAGCAAGCCATCGACAAGGAGAACTACGAAATGGCAAAACTCCTCAACGACGAGATACACAACCGCTTCCCAGAAGCGTAACGAAAAGACTTCAAGCAAAAATAACATTTTTACCCTTTTCTTGCAAGGTTCCGGCATTTCATTCGTTATATATAATAATGCTTACAAGAACAAACAAAATAAAACCTACATAATTATGAAAAAGACATTTGGACGAGTACTGATGCTCGTTGCTATCATGCTCCTTATGGGTATCTCTACTGCTGATGCCCAGGGAAAGAAGGTGAAGTTCGGTCAGGTTTCCACAGAAGAATTTTCGGTAAGACCTAGCGAGAAGGATTCTAGTGCCACAGCCATCTACCTGCATGAGAAAGACGATTATACGTTCACTCTTACGGTACATGGTCTGAAGGTGAGCCAAATTCACGACGCCCGCATCCTTGTGCTGAAGGACGACGGCAAGGACTACGCCAACTTCACTGTGCCTGAAGGTACAAGGGCGCTGAAGGCTTGTGCCATAAACATGGAAAACGGCAAGCAGGTGCGCACAGACATGAAGAAAGAGAACATCAATGTGGAAGAGTTATCGAAGGGCAAAGAACGATATTCAATAAAGAAATGTGCAGTGCCAGAAGTGCGCGTTGGCACCATTATCGATATTCATTACGAATATGACCATGACTGGGTAAGCGAGATAAACTTCCAGCGCAGCGTGCCTATCAAGTACCGTTACGTGAACTATGCAGTGCCAGACATCGTTATGATAAGCATGAACTCTCGCGGCTATTACCATGTTTCGCCAAAAACAAAGGAAGCTGATGTGCGTCTGGGCGATGAGGTTTATGGCGGCAAGAGCCATGTCTTCGAGTTGAACGACGTGCCAGCAATCAAGAAGGACGACTACGTGAATTGTGTAGCCGACTATTGCAGCGGCATTGACCTTCAGTTTGTTGGCATAAACATCCCTGGCGTTGCTTGGACAAAGAACAACTACGATTCATGGGGAGAGGTTTTCCGCATAATGAATGAAGACGACGATTTCGGCGGTCAGCTTAAGACGAAGAACCCTCTGTCAGCCGAAACAAAGAGCATCATGGCTTCAGACAAGAGCGATGCCGACAAGATTCTCGCGCTAACACGTCTTGTCCAGGAGAAAATAAAGTGGAACGAGCATTACAGCGAGTATCCGAAGAATGGCATTCGTAAGGCATTGAAGGAAGGCGAAGGCAACAGTTCCGACATGAACTTTCTGCTTTACACCATGCTCAAGGATGCTGGCTACGACGCAAACATCATCCTTCTCAATCCTCGCTCCGACGGTAGATTGCCATTCGGCCGTCCTTTCCTCAACAAGATAAACATGGCTATCATCCAAGTCGTGACGAAAGATGGCAAGACGCTCTATGTAGATGCTTCGGACAAGTACGGTTGGCCAGGTGTCATCGACTCTGACTACATGGCAAATCGCGCACTCGTCTTTGACCCGACAAGTGCTATGGAGAAGGCTGTTGACCTTAGCAAGATAAATACGAGTCGCCAAGTGGAACAATACAACATGAAACTCAGCGAGGACGGCACAATAAGCGGCAATGCCCGTTGGAACCTAAACAACGAGATAGCCCGCGATTTCAAGGAAGCCCACGCTGACGACACTGAGGACGAGCGCACAAAAAGCGTGGAGTCCATGGAGGAAAGATATGACTGCACCATCAGCGACTACGAGGTAAAAGGCATGGACGGAACTGTAGTTGACCGCAATTTCACTATGGAAAAGGAAACTACGGTAAGCGCCGACGGTCGTATCACGTTGAATCCAATGATAATTCCTTTCATGGCAAAGAATCCGTTTACGGAAGAGGAACGAATGTTGCCAGTGGAATTCAGTTATCCTGCAAATTACATCGTTACTTCTGTCATTGAGCTGCCTGATGGTTATGTGGCAGAAGAACTGCCAAGACCGATACAGATGCAGGCTTGCGACGGGAAACTGGCTCTGCGCTACACTATCGGACAGCAGGACAATCGACTTACGACAAACTTCACTTTCAATCACAAGGAAACACTTTTACCTGTGACCGACTACAAGGACATCGCGTTCTTCTTTGCTGAGTTGAGCCGTTTGTCCAATCTCCAAATCGTACTGAAAAAGCAATGATAATGCACCGAATATTATCAATAACAGCCGTCGCATTCCTGTTTGTTGCCAATGCTTTGGCTGCCGATGAGAAATATCCCTTGTCAGCCATTCCTGACAGCCTCAAGACTGGTTGCGATGCCGTGGTTCGTCTCGATGACGTGACGGTTACCGTTATTAGTGACCGTGAGACAAATGTCAGCAACACATACGTTGTAACCGTGCTAAACGAGAAGGGCGCTTCCGCTGCCAGGTTTCACGAAATGAGCGATGAATACGACAAGCTTTCCGACTTCCGCGCCGTTGTGTATGACGCGGCAGGAAAGGTTGTGGAGCGAGGCAAGAAAAGCGATTTGATACGCTCGGAGTTTTCGGGCGAAACGACATTGGCTGACGATAATGTAAATTACTATTTCACACCTACTTGCAAGGATTATCCTTACACCGTGGAATACATCTATACCATCGAAAGCAAGAAACTAGTGCCAATATACCCAGGCTTTCATCCAGTGACGCAGACGGAGACTTCCACTCAGGACGCTTACTACCGTCTGATTACGCCAAAAGGCTTTGAGGTTCTTACGCAAGAGTTCAATCCGCAATGGAAAAAGGATGTGCGAGAGACGCCAAAAGGCACTGAGCAATGCTGGCAGATTCATGGCATGACAGGTTTGAAGACAGAGCGTTTCATGCCGGATGCCGACACTTTCGTGCCAAGCCTTTATGTGGAGCCGAAGCAGTTTGACTTCAACGGACAGAAGGTTTCAAACGAATCATGGGCGGCTTACGGTCAGTGGATGTACTCGCTTATGGAAGGTCGCGGCGAACTGCCAGCGGAACTGAAGACTAAGGTTCATGCACTTACGGACAATGTCCAGAGTCGCAAGGGCAAGATTGAGGCGCTTTATAGATACATGTGTGAGACTTGCCGCTACATGAACGTATCTCTTGGCGTGGGCGGCTTGCAGCCAAAGACCGTGACAGACACTTATCGTACGAAATATGGCGACTGCAAGGCTCTCGTGTTCTATCTTCTTTCCATGCTTCGTGAGATAGGCATCGAGTCAAACATGTGCATGATAAGCACCGGCAACGAGCGCATCTGCCCCGACTTCGCTTCCCATCAAGGCATAAACCACGTTATACTGAAAGTGCCTGGCACAGATGGCGAAGAAACATTGTGGTTGGAATGTACCAATAGCCAATTGCCTTTCGGCTACATCCATTCCAAGATGGACGGTCACGACGTGATAGTTATTGCCGACGGAAATTCGCATCTGGAAACTATCCCTGCGCAACTTCCCGACTATCACTACGAGCGAAACATTGCTTCCCTGACCATTGCTGCCGACGGAAACATACAAGGCTCTTATCGCATAGAGCAGCCGGATGAGAAAACGGAGACGAAGGACTACAAGTCGCACAAGGCTTGCACGCAGAACAGCATCTCCATCGACGCCAATCCTTTCAACGAAGGCTTCGGCAAGCTCCGCACCGCACGCACTTACGACATCTGCATTCCGATTGCCTTCAGCGAGTTGGATTCCATCGTCTATGCTCTTCCGGAAGGCTACAAGATGGACATTGCGCCAGCTGCCGTAAGCGAGAGCTGCCAGTTCGGCACTTTCCAGACGAGCTACACCTACAATGCAGAGAAGCACACCGTGAGCATTGTTCAAAGCCTGCGCATGAACCGTGGCACATATCCGAAATCTTCCGCTACGGAACTTAAACGCTTCTTCGACCTTATAAACAAGCACCGCAAAGCAACGGTAATGGTGAAGGCGGAGAAATAAACCCTCTACTCATAAAAATCAGAATTCTATGCGTACCATTTATTCTTTATTGCTGACATTCTTTATTGCACTTCCGTCTTATGCGCAGATTGAGGATGAATACGACACTGCTTGGGTTGACACTGTTGCGGTTGCTGATGGTGATTTTGGCGAATACGTCGAAGAGTCTTTAGAAGTTCCTTCTGATTCTGCTTTTACGGCTGCTTTTATCCAAAAGGAGCTCCAAGAGCAATTTGGAGAAGGTGTCGATGTAAATGAAGTTCTTAAAGATCCCGATGCTTTCTGTCAGAAGATGAGAAAACGCCATGACCTGAAGGCAAAGACTCTCATATCGCTCTCTGTGATGGAACCAATTTTAGGCTATTACAATAGGCAAAAAGCTTCTGGAGAAGCTGTTAGCGACGGTGAAGAGGTTAAAAGGGAAAATGCAGATATCTTAAACCCAAGATTCTGGACAGACTTCTATGCCGCTATCTTTGAACATCAGCTGCTCATTGCCATGGGTGGAGAGGACGCAGAGGAAAGTCAGGTACTTTCTGCTCTAAGGGGTAATCTGGCAGAAGCTTTTGCACCTGTGATGCAACGCAATCCGGAAGTCTATTGTCAAGCCGTTGATTCCGTGGCGCAGTATCTTCGCAATCTTGACTATATTGGCGATATCTACAAAGGTCAGGACAGCATAAAGCCAGCTGCCGACCAGGAGGCTACCGTCTATGGAATGATTGAGGCGTTGGACATATTGAAGGATAACATTCGTGAACAGGCGCAAGCGTACGACCTTTTCACTCAGCTCGTGACTGACCTCTATCGCAATCCGAAGGATACAGACCTCAGCAAGTATTTTACGCCGGAAGCACAAAAGGCAATAAAGAAGCGTAAGCTCAAGCTCAATCTCATTACTCCTTCTTCGGAATGGGATGAATGGGACGCAAGCGATATCCGATTATGCTCTTTGCTCCCTTATGACGAAAATACCTATTCCGCTATCATTTCTAGATATGACCTTAATTTAGCACTACAGGAGAATGCAACGGAAAGTGACGTAAAGGGATTCTACATCACTTTCGAGAAGCACGGCGACAAATTGCTGATAAGCAGTTTTGTGGATTTAAGGAATGGATGGAAAGATTGATGAAAGATAGTCATTTCTATGAGAAAGGCATTTAAATACACATTGTTTGCCGTATCAGCCTTGATGGTGTTGGTATGGCTGTGTCTGGGAGCCATAAAGGCGTGGAATAAAGGCTGTCAAGTGTCGCCTTTGTCAAAGTATTACTTTACGGACGGCAAGGGCGTGTTCTTCCGTGAGTCATCGGGGGCGGACGATCGTTTGTCCAACAATCTGCTGCTGAACAAGCATTATCTTGAGGATGCTGATCCAGAGAGCTTTGTGGTGCTTGACGACAATCTTGCGCGAGACAAGAGCCATTTGTTTTGTCGGGATTCCATTGTCAGTGGTGTCGATTTGAACACGCTGAAGGTAAAAGACGGTATGGTTTACGACAAGGACTATGTATATGAGTATAATTTCCTGACTCTGAAAAAGAGCGATATTCGCGTGAACACAAAGAAGTTGCGACAGTTGGCGAATTCTGCAGATGACAATTACCAGTATTGGACGGACGACAGTCGCATCTACGCATATATGCGAAGCAACGGACTTGAAATCCTTGACACTCTTCGCCAACCGCTTGATACTATAAACAGCAGCATACTGCGCAATGGCAACAACATAATATGCTACGACACGATAGTTCCTTTCGACACCATCAAGAGCATCACTCGTCTTGAGCGCAACTATGTTAAGGTAAACGACAGCATTGTAAGGCCGAATGGCTTCTTTACGGGGAGCGGCGGCGTAGTTTCAAAGGAGGAATACGAGAAGGATATTAGCATACCTATAAAAGACAGTTTCTTCGCAGACCCTTCATTTGCAGATAAATGCATTGTCTTGATAGTTTATCTGGTGTCTGCCTTGTTTGCTTGCGCTTTTTTCACTATAAGGGCAAAACTGCCAATGGCAATGAGGATAGCGAACGCCTTTATCTTGGCACCAGTTCTATACATTCCTTTTGTATTGCTTCTTACGGGAATGGTACATTTTCCTCCATACAGCATCGACTCCTTTCAGCGTCTGCTATTCTTTACGTTGGACTACTACGCAGTATTCCTGTTCCAAATAGTCTATGGCGCGAAGCAAGTGCATCTGAGATTCCAGAAACCGTTGCTCACAGCTCTCTATTACCCGCTAGGCATCGCAGCCTTCATTCTGTTCTACTCTCTCGTATTTTGGGTGGAAAGACTATAATAAATTTAGCTACAACTCTCCACCTCTCCGCAGTTGCCCTGTAAATAGCTGACCTCCAATGGCTTGCAATTGCGGAGAGTTACGTAAACTCTCCGCAACTCTCCGCAACTCTCCGCAGCTTTTTTTGCCTCATAACTCACAGAAATACACTCCATAACTTATCGGGAAAATATAATAACTCATAAGAAAACGCCTCAAAAAATGCATTTTTTGAGGCGTTTTCTTATGGAGGAAGATCCTTATTTCTCAAAAATGGGCAGTCAATAGAAGCTTGCTTCCTGCTCTCCCCATTCTTCTAGCTCATCAGAATCATCTTGGATAGTCGTAGCACGCTTTGCATCTCCTTGGATGCCAGGCTTAGGCGTATCATCTATTAAAATACTCCATACAGTGAGAGTGTGTTCTGTTGAAATATATTTGACATAGATTGTTGGGGATATATATTTCTTCTTCATACCTTACTTCTTGAGCATTTTCTTTCCGTTCATTATCACTATGCCTTTCGTACCTTGTGGAATGCGTATGCCACTGACATTATGGCGAACTGCTTCACCACCCTCAATGCGGATGCCGCTAACATTAGTGGCTCCATCAAGTCCGATGACTGCCATCTTTGCAGCAGCTACAGAGCCTTCCACATACGGTGGAACCTCATCCATATCAATGTAAGCACGATTGCCAGCAATAGAGCAGCCTTCACCACACTTCACGAACGTATTGTTCGAAAGAAGATAAAGGCCTTCTGCCACATCCATATACTCGAAACTTCCCACAAGACCGTTCTGCGAACCTGCCTCAGCTACAGCCTCACCAGAATAGATGACGTGCAGATTAGCGCCTGAACCTAGGAAGATATATGGCTGTCCTGCAGCAATGTCGCTAACTTCCTCAAGCACAATCGATGTAGGAACATCATTACCATTCACACGTTTACCGGCTATGCTGTAGAATGTTGCGCCGGTGATGTTGTCAGCTGTTGCCCCCTTAGGCAGGCAGACTGTGCCATAACGACCTTCGGTAGTGGCGCGGGTGTAAGAAAGTATATCTTCCCACACAGCGTAAAGAGTTGTCTCGCCCTCGTCATAGATTACTCCATCCTTATGAACGAACAATTCGCCAGAAGCGTAATCGACACTACCGCCTTCCGTCGCACTCCATCCTAAGAATATAGAACCAGGCTTAACTGGAACCACAGACGAAACCGCAACTTCACCATAGTTTGCAGAAGTTGGAGCCACCGTGCTTCCATTCGCTCCAGTACTATAGTTTATGGTTACATTGTTTGAAATAGCCTTAAGACCGACTTGCAAGATGCAACCATCATTGTCGCCAGTAGAACCTTTGATGACAGAATAGCAGCTTACGCGTACATAATCCGTATTGGCAGGAACAACAACGGAAGAAGTCTTGTCATGTATAACGTATGAGGTTGTATTTGGCCATTCATGATCTTTGTTGGTAAAGTGCACTTTGCTGCCAATCAAAACGCCATTCTCATCGTAGAATCTGAATTCAATACCAGCATAGTCTCCTTGGGTTTTATAGTATGACAATGTACCATATACATCTACATTGAGGTTACCTGTCTGAGGCACGAAGTTATCCAAGCGAATATCCTGATAGATATAGCCATGTGAATTGCTAGCACCATGGAAAACAACTCGCTGCGCATTGAAATCGGTTGTATGATCCCCTTCATAACTTGTAGAATAGCCTTTCATCAGAGCATCCGCAACCATTTTTGTGTATGACACACCGTCCACTACTCCGTTCTTCTGCTTCCAACCATCAAGAGCAGGATTCTCGCCATTCTTAACGAGGTTTTCGCCATAAGCCAAATCAACGGCTTCACCAACAATGCCTATTGTCACATCATGGGTTATGATAGAACTCCAACGATTATTGGTGTCGCAGAAACGAATGCTCAGATTATGGTCACCGAGAGACAGGTTATCTACATTTATAAGCTCGTTCAGTTCAAGATTCTTCACCTCTGGATCAAGCGATGTGGTAACTACTGTTGAGAAGTCATTGTCAAACCAATACTGATAAGAAGCTATGTTTGCTGAATTATAAACGGTTTGGTCAATCTTGAAAAAAGTGTGACTGAGAATGGAACTCCAATTTCCTTCTGTATCCTTGACTCTGAATTTGAGGGAGTGAACTCCATCAGGAATATTTGGAATATCAATCGTAGGATCAATCGTAGTCGTGCCTTCTGGAACAGATTGTGTGATAGCCGCAGCATCATTCTTGTCAAACCAATACTGATAACAAACAATCTTAGAACTGCTAAAGTTGTCTGCATTCAGTTTCACAAAAGCATGTTTCATTATTGAACTCCACCTAGCATATGTATCAACGACACGGAAGTACATTGTATGCGCACCATCCGCCAAAGCAGAGGCATCAATGGTAGGAGAAACGACTGTTGTGCCAGCCTCCACAACTACCATCACCGCATTGGCAGCATCCCGATCAAACCAATACTGATAGGCAGCAATGTTTGTTTGCTTAGGAATTGATGATTGCGCATTGGCAGTTACGATACTGCAAATGCACAAAAATAACAGAATTATTCTTCTCATAATGCACTATATATTACTGAGCACTTACTTTAATGTTCAGCAGCAACTTGCCCTCTGAGTTGGTCTTTGTGCCAGATGTATTGCTCATGATGTGAGGATTTGAAGGCATAACATCTTCGTTCCATGGGAAGAGGCCACCATAGAGACCCACCTCAGTGTCATCTGTGCCGACATAAGTTGTAGGTTCGTTAAGATGGTAGTTTTTGTCAAATGTGAAATTATCGTCATCATAATCAACAAATATCTCTGCATCCTTACCTGTTCCTACACAATAGTTATTAACTTCAGTGCCAAGATATGTTATGTTCTTTCGCATGGTATTTTCACCTGAATACCAACCACCATATCCACCAGAACTTAATGTAAAGATATTATTCTCTACGACACATGCAGTTGCTACCAGACCAAAAGAATAACTATTAAAATCATCACCAACACCCCTTCTACGGAATATGTTATTCTTTATGGTATTCTCACGGCATCTGTGTAAGCCATTGTGAATATAGTTATTGGAAATAACGCAACCTGTTGAAAGTTGGGTAGCACGATCCATTCTACATGTATCACCCAATCGTACTGCACCCCAAACAATATTGTTGTACATAAGGAGATTGTGAGAAAGTCTTGCTTCAACTTCTCCTACATGACAATATCTGATAGTTACATTTTCTGCGCTATTAAGTCTTATGGCATTAGCTTTTATGCCTTCGATGTGGCTCTCAGTTCCAGCTGCATTTACATAAATCGTAGCTAATTGAGAAATTCCTGTAACTTCGGTATTGTTTGGATTTACACCTGTTCCATAGATTTTAAGTTTCTTCTCTACGGTAAGGTCGCCATACGAACCACCAGAGAGGTAGAGTACATCTCCATCTACAGCCTGAGCGTATGCCTGAGCCAACGACTGACCTCCATAAAAGATAGTTGATGCTCCTTCATGTTCGAGTGCTACACTCTGTGCACTCATCGTGATTGCTAATATCGCCATCAGCGATAACAAAAATAGTTTTTTCATGTTATTTATTGTGTTTATTGATTTTGCGTTTTTCGTTTTATCTCTTGCAAAGGTACTAATATAATAATGATTGCCGCCTAACACATTAGGCAATATGACTAACAATTCATAAAAAGTTACTAACAATTCGTAAGGATTGCTGATAATCAGACACATAGCAAATCAAAAAAGAAGAGCCGCACAACCGAGGTTTTGGTTTATTTTTGTAACTTTGCACCTTGAAAAGAGGACTCACATAACCTCTTGCCTCATACATTTTACCTCTTACCTCTTTCTGCAAGTATGACGGAGACTCAATTACTACATACCGTGTTCAGCATACTGCCTTGCGCTGTATGTCTGTTTTGGCTCATCTGCTTTCTTGTTCAAAGCAACAGGAACGACATGCCTAAGCGCTACTTCATGGGCTACATCGCCACATGCGTAGTGCTGTATTTCTGTCATGCCCTATTCTTCACCGTCGGACTGTCGTATGCTATGGAATGTCTTTGGACTCTCTGCTCACTCTCTGTCTATCCACTGTTCTATGGCTACCTCTGCCGACTGACATCAAGCAGTTACAAGATTACGAAGCTACTGCCATGGCTCTTGCCCGGAATCGTTGTGGCACTGTCAAAATTTCTGTTTCCCGAAGCGGGAATGGACAGGGCGAGGGTAGCCGTTTTTGCCTGTCAGATCATCGGCGTATGCTATTTCGGCATCAAGAAACTCAAGACTTTTGACCGCGAACTACAGTCGGTATATGCCGATACGGAAGGGCGCAATACTACTGCTGTGCATCACCTGCTAATCGCAATAATCACCGTAAGCATCCTCGCTGGCGCAGCAAACTCAGTCGGCAAGCAGTTCTTCGGCGAGAGTCTGTGGCTGCTAGCTCCAATATCGCTGAGCTTTTCCGCGCTGCTTTTCGCTCTAAGCTACATCTGTTTCAACAGAGATTTTACTATTGACAACATCAGCTCCAACAATGAGGAAGGAGAAGAGCAAGATCTCGCAGACCCACAGGAGCAGACGGAGCAGATAGGCAAGCGATTTGAGGAACTGATGATAGCCCAACGCTTCTTCATAAGGAAGGATCTCAAGATAGACGATATTGTGAAGGAGATTGGCTCCAATCGCACCTACGTTTCAAACTACATCAACCGAACATACAATTGCTCTTTCTCCGAATACACCAACAAACTGCGAATAGAATATGCCAAGACGCTACTGGCAAGCTCTGCCAAAGGGACAAAGCTTTCGCAGATAGCCGAGGAAGCCGGCTTTGCCAGCGAGCAGTCTTTCTACCGGAACTTCAAGAAATTCGTCGGCATGACACCGATAGAATGGGCAAAAGTCAATTTGTAGCAAAATTTTCTAAACAGCGAGAGTGTGTTCTATTGAAATAACACTAGATCGACTAATGAGTATTGAGTAATGACTAATGACAGCGTCCCGAACGGACTTCATTACTCAACAGTCATTACTCAACAGTCATCAGCGCTTATACCCATAAACGGTGAGAGCCTTGTCGGCAAGCGGTGTCTTGAAGAAGAGCGAAGCGATGTAGCCCACGATGAGTACGATGAGATGGCTATATACGCCGAGCATGTATGTGGAGTGAGGGAAGTTCCATGAGCCGAGGTCGAGGAGCAGCTGCTTGCCATTGCCCATGTCGAACTCCGTGGATGTGAGCACGGCGTAGGCAGTGAAGAGCACGGAGGCGGCAATGCCTACCATCAAGCCACGATTGTTTGCACGGCGGGAGAAGAGTCCGAGGATCAGTACGCCGACGATGCCGGCAGAGAAGATGGCGTAGATGGCAAAGAGGGAGCCTAGCAGACTCTGTCCGCCCCACCTGAGATAGAGCGTGGCGATGTAAACGGCAAGAACGCCCACGACGAGCACGGCAACCTTTCCGACGCGGAGCTTCTGGCGGTCGGTGGCATTCTTCCTGATGCGTCCGTAATAGTCCTCGACGATGACTGCCGATATGCAGTTCACGTCGGAGTCAACGCTGGAGATGCCTCCTGCCACAAGTGCCGCGACGATGAGTCCCGTTATTCCGACTGGCATCTGCGTCTTTATGAACTCTGGAAAGACCTTGTCGTTTGCAATGCCTTCTGGAAGGAGTTCGGGATTCTGCTGATAGAACACGAGCAGGCATGTGCCGACGAACATGAACAGCGCCCATGCTGGTACGCTGAGTCCCACGCCGACGAAGGTGGCACGCTCCGCCTCCTTGTCGCTGCGTGCCGCAAGGTAACGCTGCACGAGACTCTGGTCAGTGCCGTATTTCTGGAGTGCGAAGAAGAAGCCGTTGAGCACCATGACGAGGAATGTCGTCTCGACAAGGTTCCAACGGTCGGTGCCGAGATTTATCAGGTTATGCTCCGAAGACTCATGGACAACGGTAGCGAGACCGCCATCGATGGAGGTGAGAAGGACCACTATTGCCACCACACCGCCAAGAACGAGCAGGAAGCCTTGCACCACATCCATCCAGATGATGGCTTCCATGCCGCCGAGATAAGTGAGCAGTATGACCGCCACGCCGATGGCAACAACAATGGTCTGCGCATCGACGAGTCCTCCGGCAAAGACTTCCGTAGCCGATGCCATGAGATAGATGATGGCTGCCATCTTCGCGAAATGCTCCACGAGGAAGGCTAGGCTGATGTAATAGCGTGCGAAGGAACCGAAACGCCGCTCGAAATATTCGTAGGTGGAGAGTTTTATGACCTTTCTGTACAAAGGCACGATGAAGCCTATGGCTCCAACAAGAACAATCGGCAGCATCAAGCCCTGCACGAGCAAGACCCAGTCGCCGCCGTAAGCATATCCCGGATAGGCAAGGAATGTTACCGAGGAGATTATCGTGGCAAACATCGACATGCCGACAGCCCACGCAGGTATATTGCCGCTGGCTGCGTAATAGGCGTCGGTGGATTTCTGCTTGCGCGAAAACCACACGCCACAAACAACTGCCAGAAGGACCGAGACAATGACTATTGTGGAGTCTATCCAGTGAAGAATACTATGCACGATAAAGCCTCTCCCCCCAGCCCCCTCCCCATAATAATGGGAGGGGGAGTAATATGTCTTGCAGGAGGAGTTATATTTTTTATGTTATATGATAGGGTGTCCAGTTTATGGTTCTGGTTTAGTTAGGATTTTTAGTAGGATTTTTGGTTAAGATTTTGAGAAGCTATGCTTCGACCATCTAAATACTATCGTTGAGATATTTTCTGTAAGATTTTAAGTAAAGATTTTAAAATCATAACAAAAAATCTTTCTGAAAATAATGAAAGGTATTGATATTTAGGTCGCTGCGCTCAAAATCTTATTGAAAATCTTACAGAAAATCTTTACTGATAACTGGACATCCTAGTTATAGATATATGAATTTATATTACGCTTTGCTCATCCCCCTAAAGCGAGTATTGAGTAATGACTAATGAGTAATGAAGTCCGTTCGGGACGCCGTCAACAGTCATTACTCATTACTCAACAGTCATTGCCTCACTGCTCAATATTCCTGAGCGCCTTGAGGAGTTCCTCGTTTTCGGATTTCGAGCCGATGGTTATTCTCAGGCAGTCGCCGCAGAGGGCTATCTTGCTGCGGTTGCGAACGATAATGCCGAGGTCAACGAGATAGTTGTAGATAGCAGTGGCGTTAGGCATCTTTGCCAGGAAGAAGTTGGCGCTGGTAGGGTAAACCTTCTCGCAGATAGGCAGCACCTTCATCGCCTCTATCATCTTAGCGCGTTCGTGGAGAAGAATCTTCACCCATTCGTCAACCTGGAAGAAGTCTGACACTATCTCCTTCGCCTTCTGCTGCGTAAGCATGTTGATGTTGTAAGGATACTTCACCTTATTGAAGATGGCAATGATGTCAGGATGCGCGAATGCCATGCCCAAGCGGAGTCCCGCCGATGCCCATGCCTTGCTCATCGTGTTGAGCACTATCATGTTAGGATATTTCTCCAGCTCGTGTCGGAAGGAAGGAGATGGCGAGAAGTCGCTGTAAGCCTCGTCTATGACAACGAGTCCGCCGAACTCCACAAGCACCTTCTCTATCTGTTCACGGCAGATGTCGTTGCCGGTAGGGTTGTTTGGCGTGCAAATCCAGATAGCCTTGGTGTTCTCGTCGCAAGCGGCAAGCACCTCGTCGGCGTTCATCTGGAAGTTTTCGTCGAGGAGAACCTTGCGATATTCCACATCATTGATGTCGGCACATACCTTGTACATGCCGTAAGTAGGCTCGATGGCAACAACATTGTCGATGCCAGGGCGAGTGAAACTGCGATAGACAAGGTCGATGGCCTCATCGGAACCGTTGCCAAGGAAGATGCACTGAGCAGGAACGCCCTTCACCCTGCCGATCTGCGCCTTGAGCTCGCGCTGAAGGGGGTCTGGGTAACGGTTGTACGGACCGTTGTAAGGATTCTCGTTGGCATCGAGAAACACATGTGCTTCCTTGCCAGAATACTCATCGCGAGCAGAGCTGTAAGGTTCAAGTGCCCAGATGTTTGGGCGTGTGAGTTCCTGTAAATTTTTCATTTTATTCTTTTTGTTCGCGACTAGTCGCGAGGGTAAAGGCTAAAGGGTAAAGGGTAAAGGCTGTTGAGTAATGACTGTTGAGTAATGACTTCCCGTCCTATATCTCAAATCCGAGAGGCTGTCATTAGTCTTTAGTCTTTACTCATTACTCTTTAGCCTATAGCCTCAGGTTTCGACCGCGAAACCTGAATTATTTCTTTTTCTTGACCACATAGACAGGGCGGATTGACAATCCTTCATAGAATAAATTCCAACTGCTACGTATGGTCTTTCTGCCTTCATTGAACCTCAATGCCCATGATGATTCATTACCACCTTTTGTTGAAGTCCAATAGCAGCCTAACCACTCGGTGTTAGGTGACTTACCGTCTTCATATTTGTAGTTTGCTGCAGGAAGGAAAATCCAGTTACTGTTTCCTGCCTTCTTGCTCTTTACCTTGAATCCCTTAACACCATTAAGTTCAGTCTGTTCCCAGTTACAGTATTTGCGGAGTTCGTCGAAATGTCCAAGGTTAGGCATTCTCCAATTGCCTCCCCAATGAGAAAACGCGGCATCATAAATTTCGGTGCCAGCAATATCCAGAGGAAGTGGTCTTGGTGTAGGCATACCAACACCTTCCGGTTTGAGATGCATGTATGTCTTGTCGTCATAATACGACTTTGGCTGCAATTCTGCCCATGCGAAGTAATCGCCGAACGCCTCTGGTGAAGCTGCGCCGAGATTGCATGAAGCCCAAAGCGTACCTGAAGGCAAGCCGAGATCAACTGCTTCTACTGAAACCTTCTGTCCCTTGACAATAACAATTTGTTCAATACCAGTCTTTGACTGTGCCGAAGCACTGACAAACAATGTAACGGCAAATAATAAAGCAAGAAAATGTTTCATAAGCAAGTAATCATATTTATTTTTAGGTTATTATATAGGGTGTCCAGTTTATTGCTCCATTTTTAGTTTAGATTTTTAGCATGATTTTAAGTCGAGATTTTGAGAAGCTTTGCTTCGACCATCTAAATATAACCGCAAAAAAATTTTTAGCTTGATTTTTAGTTTAGATTTTAAAATCAATACTGAAAATCTTTCTGAAAATAATGCAAGGCATTTATATTGTAGTCGCTACGCTCATAATCCTCACTGAAAATCTCACTGAAAATCTTTACTTAAAACTGGACACAATAGTTATTATATACAATTTGGCATTATAGTTTGGACTCTTTTAGACAAAAAACATTAAAAACAACGCTTCGCTAAAAACAAGGTCGCAGTCAACTGAAGATTATCAATAAATTATACTTATACAACTGATGCACACGATAAGTATAATAAGTTAAATTTATTGATCAGATATAGTTTTCAGTCGAAATGTTTTTCCTGTTTTTTGCATGAAAGAGAAGAAACTCGTAGAGTGATGCTTTGAATTTGGGATTTTGTCTGTGAGCTTGCTCACTAGGAAAATCACGAAGGCAAAGCATCAATGGCAAAGCCATCTTCTCTTTATGCGGTTTTTATTGTTTTTGTTTTATCATCATCTGACATTGTGCCTAATCGTATATAGTTTCCATTATAAAAATCCTTTTTACACAGTTACTTATTATTATTTTTCAGGGATTCAATACGCACTGTCATCGCGTTCTTGTGGGCATCAAGGCTTTCGGCAGCTGCCATGAGTTCAACGGCGCGACCGATAGAGCGGATGCCATCCTCAGAGAGATGCTGGAAAGTGACCTTGCGCATATAGGAATCGAGGTTCACGCCGCTGTAGCATGTTGCCCAGCCGTGGGTTGGGAGCGTGTGGTTTGTGCCTGAAGCATAGTCGCCAGCGCTTTCGCAAGCGTAGTTTCCGAGGAATACGGAACCAGCGTTGATGACCTTCTCGGCAAGCATTTCGTACTTGTCTGATGCAAGGATGAGGTGCTCTGGAGCGTAAGCATTGCTGAGAGCCATAGCCTCCTCGTAGTCTTTCACGAGAACGAGAGTTGAGTTCTCGAGAGTCTTCTTCGCCATTTCCATGCGTGGAAGCAACTCCACCTGGCGCTCAACCTCTGCCTTAACCTTCGCGAGCATGTCCTCATCGGTAGAGATAAGGATGACCTGAGAGTCGATGCCATGCTCTGCCTGTGAGAGAAGGTCGGCTGCAACGAACTCAGGATTGCTTGTCTCGTCAGCAACAACGCAAACCTCGCTTGGTCCTGCCGGCATGTCGATAGCCACATCACCAAGAGAGACAGCCTGCTTTGCAGCCATCACGAAGCGGTTGCCAGGACCGAAGATCTTGTAAACCTTTGGCACGGATTCCGTTCCGTAAGCCATTGCACCGATAGCTTGAACGCCGCCAATCTTGTAAATCTTGCTAACGCCAGCTATCTCCGCAGCAGCGAGAATAGCAGGATTGACCTTGCCTTCCGCGTTTGGAGGTGTGCAGAGAACAATCTCCTTGCAACCGGCTATCTTGGCAGGAATGGCAAGCATGAGGACAGTAGAGAAGAGAGGTGCCGTGCCGCCTGGGATGTATAGTCCTACCTTCTCGATGGCAACACTCTTCTGCCAGCAGCGAACGCCAGCGCAAGTCTCTACGACCTGTCCTTCAAACTTCTGGCTCTCATGGAACTTCGAGATGTTTGAGTGGGCAAGACGAATGGCGTCAAGCAGTTCGGCAGAGACTTCCTTCATCGCAGCGTCAATCTCTTCCTGAGAGACGAGAAGCGCAGAAAGCTCCGCCTTATCAAACTTCCTTTCATACTCCTTCACCGCCTCATCGCCACGAGCCTTGATGTCAGCGAGGACAGTAGAGACAGTCTCGTTGAGCGAAGCAAGGTCAATGACTGGGCGAGCGCAAATGGCAGCGTAGTCGGAAGTTTGTGGGTTCTTTATTATTTTCATTGTGGAGGATTTATCCCAGCGGAAAACCGCTGGGCACAGTGGCTAATATGCGCGAGAAAAGGCTACAGAGTACAGGCTACAGAGTACAGGCTTTCCATCCGGAGGTTAGCCTTTAGCTTTTAGCCTTTAGCTTTTAGCCTTTAGCCTTTACCCTCGCTCAAGAGCGAACTAGAGTATCATTTTCTCGATTGGAGTGACGAGGATGCCCTGAGCGCCGAGTTCCTTGAGCTTTCCGATGATGTCCCAGAAAGTCTTCTGGTCGAGGACTGCGTGAACTGAACACCAATCTGGATCAGCGAGAGGGATGATCGTTGGACTCTTCAAGCCAGGAAGAACATCGATGATCTCCTGCATCTTCTCCTTAGGAGCGTTCATGCGGACATACTTCTTGTCCTCTGCCTGACGAACAGCCTCCATGCGGAAGAGAATCTGTGCGAGAATATCCTTCTTCTCCTGAGTGAGATTCTTGTTGCCAATGAGCAAAGCCTCGCTCTGCATAACGACTTCCACCTCGCGGAGGTTGTTGCTTACGAGAGTAGAACCGCTGCTCACGATGTCGAAGATAGCATCAGCGAGACCGATGCCAGGGGCAATCTCCACAGAACCAGTGATGACATGAACATCAGCAGTAATGTTATTCTCCTTAAGGAACTTATTGAGGATAACAGGATATGAAGTGGCAATCTTTTTTCCGTTGAACCATTCAAGACCCTTATAGTCGATAGCCTTTGGAATGGCGAGCGAAAGACGGCACTTAGAGAAGCCGAGACGCTTGATGATCTCTGCGTCCTCTGCCTTCTCGCAGAACTCGTTTTCACCAACAATACCTACATCAGCTACACCTGAAGCCACACTTTGTGGAATATCGTCATCACGAAGATAGAGCACCTCAAGTGGGAAATTTGACGACTGCACGAGCAATGTGCGCTTTGAAGAACCGATCTTGATGTCGGATTCCGTGAGCAGATTCATTGTGTCTTCGTAAAGTCTGCCCTTGCTCTGAATAGCAATTCTTAACATCTTAATATTTAGTTTTTGTATGTTTACAAATTACAATTTGTTAGTTTTTACGCACCTAAATGTGTAAAAGTATCTTAAAAATACGGCGCAAAGATACTATTTTTTTACAGAAACAATGCAGATTTGTACAAAAAACACTAATTTTGCGCCAAAATATTAAGATAATTGAAACAATTCCTACCCATTATACTAATAATGTGCGCCTTGATGTTCTCGTGCGAAGAGAAAAAGGAAGGCAATAGCGCCATAACAACTCCTTGGGGCGACACATTGGACACCAGCGGAAATCTTAGCGGCGACACGAGCAATGTTTTCTCCGTTTCTGACCTTATCAGGAACGGCGAGCTCATCATGCTCACGCAAAACGGTCCGAAGACATATTACGAATATCACGGTTGCTATCTCGGCACGCAATATCTCATCATTGAATCGCTTGCGAAAAAGCTTGGAGTACGCGTCAGAGTGGAACTTTGCAAAGATTCCGTTGACATGATGAAACGCCTCGAAAACAATCAGGGCGACATCGTAGCATTCCAGGAAGTCGGCAAGTTCAAGGCGGCTAACGGTGAGCTTCAGGCAATGCTCAAGAAGCTGGTTACCATGAGTTTGATTAACCAACTCAGCAATCAGGAAAGCAGGATTGTTGCAAGTGGTGGCGTAACCCGAAAGGTTTATTCTCCTTTCCGCGATCCTTCAGGCGGAGTAATCTCCGAATACGACAATTTCTTTCGCAAATATGCCCAACAAACAGGTTGGGACTGGCGACTGGTGGCAGCACAATGTTACCAGGAATCATGCTTCGACCCTCAGGCGGTATCTTACGCTGGTGCCAAAGGTTTGATGCAGATAATGCCAAAGACAGCAGAACATCTTGGCATAGCGCCTGACGATGTCTATAACCCGGAAAAGAGCATTTCGGCTGCTTGCAGATATATCGTGGAACTATCGAATGTCTTCAAGGATGTGCCTGACAACTACGAGCGACAGAATTTCGTGCTTGCTGCCTACAATGGCGGTGCTGCACACATACGCGATGCAATGGCTCTTGCACAAGCTGACGGCAAGAACAAGTATTTCTGGGACGACGTGAAGCAATATGTGCTTAAGCTGGCCATTCCGGAAGGCTATACAAGTCCGCTGGTAAAGCATGGCTATATGCGTGGTACTGAGACTGTTGGCTATGTTGACAACATTCGCCGACGCTTCTCATCTTACGGAGGTTCGAACAATGCTTCCGGCAGAACCTACTCACGCCCTAGCGCTGCGGAAAGCAGCATTCGCTTCTATGCTCCAACAGCAACTCCACAAAGGGCTGGAGCAAACAATGACGAGAAAAACAACAAATGAAAAAGCTACCTCTCATAACATTCCTTCTGATCATTGTTCTCGGTGCTTGCCAAAACAAGGATTTCACGGATTATTGCATAATAACACCACAGGGCGACTCCATATTCCTCAACGACACCACTCCTCCACCCCACGCTCTCACTTTCAAGGAAATAAAGGCAAGGGGAGTAATACATCTGGCGGCTTTCGTTGACCATAAGACTTACTATCGTTACAACAATCAAGAGCTTGGCACTCAGTATCTTATAGCAAAAGCATTCGCAAAGCATCATGGACTTGAAATCGTTGCGGATTCATGCAAGGACTCTACGGAAGTGAACGCAAAACTGAAGGGTTTCGAAGTGGATTTCGGAGCTTGTGCTGAGGTGGGAAAATTCCATGCAACAAGCAAGGAACTGCTCGACAGCATAAATGCGTGGTACGATGACTCCATCGTCAGCTATGTTGAAAACTGGGAAAAGGATTGGCTGCTCAACGGTGGCATTGTCCGACATGAATATCCGATGTTCATAAACCTCAAGGCTGAGCATTATTCGGAATATGATTCGCTGTTCAGGAACTATGCTCGCGAGTGCAAATGGGACTGGAAGCTCATTGCTGCACAGTGCTATCAGGAATCAACATTCGACAAAGAGGCGGTGTCTTTCGCTGGTGCTCGTGGACTCATGCAGATAATGCCTAAGACGGCTGAGCATCTTGGACTGCCTTTCACCGAGATGTTTACGCCAGACATGAGCATAAAGGCTGCCGTGAAATACATTAAGGAACTTGAGGAAGACTTCAGTTTCATTGAGGATGAATACGAGCGACAGAACTTTGTGCTCGGTGCCTATAACGGCGGAACTGCTCACATCATGGACGCGATTGCATTGGCTGCGGAAGATTCCGTGACCTCCTTGAAATGGGATTCTATCGCTCCTTATGTGCTTTATCTTTCAGAACCGAAAGGCTACAGGAATCCAGTTGTAAAGCATGGCTACATGCGTGGTACGGAGACAGCAAACTATGTCCAGCGCATCAGAAAGATTTACGGTGTCTATGGCGGTGAGAATCTCCTTCAGATAGAGCCTTACGTCATGCCAGAATTCGGCAAGAAGCGAGAAGAAGCCGAGCTTAGGGCACTCGAAGCGGAAAACGGCGAGCAAGAAGATGAAAACACCCCAACCGCCAAGAACGATAAATCCGCCAAGAACGATAAATCCGTTAAGAACGTCAAAAACGCCCAAAAACGTTAAGAACGAAAAAATCCGTTAAAAAGCAATAAATCAAACCCCTTAACCGATGAACAAACTTTTACTAACCTTACTCTCAATCTGCTTATCAGCAGCAACTTACGCCGCACCAAAGGACTACTCTTACCTTTACAAAGACCTGCCTTTCAAGATGGAAAAGGTCAAGGTGGCAAGTTTTCCAAACCGTTCTGTAAACCTTTGGGATTTGAACATCAAAGGTGACGGCAAGACAATGCACACAGCGAAAATACAGAAAGCCATTGACGACCTCTCGAAGAAAGGCGGTGGAAAGCTCGTTGTTCCTTCTGGCACATGGCTCACAGGACCTCTCAACCTCAAGAGCAATGTGAACCTTTGCATCAACAAGGGCGCTATCTTGCTTTTCTCTCCTGATGTCAAGGATTATCCTCTCGTCAAGACTACATACGAAGGACAGCCTGCAGAGCGTCATCAGAGTCCGATAACTGCCGACAACTGCACAAACATTGCCATCACAGGACAAGGAATCATCGATGGCAACGGTCAGTCTTGGCGTCCGCTAAAAAGGGAGAAAGTGACTGATTCCCAATGGAAAAGACTCACCGGCAATGGCGGTTCATTCCGTCGTCCCGACCTTTGGGCACCAGCAGAAAAGGACTATGCTCGTCCTGTAATGGTGCATCTCATCAAGTGCAAGAAAGTGCTTCTTGAAGGTGTTGTATTCCAAAACTCACCAGCTTGGAACATTCACCCGGAACTTTGCGAAGACTTCATCATGGACGGCGTTGAGGTTCGCAACCCAAGTTACGCGCAGAATGGCGACGGACTCGACCTTGAATCTTGTCGCAACTGTCTGATTGTCAACTCTTCGTTCGATGTCGGAGATGATGGCATTTGCTTGAAATCCGGCAAAGATGAGGCAGGAAGAAAGCGTGGCAAGGCAACTGAAAATGTGATCATAGATGGCTGTACCGTCTATGCTTCTCACGGAGGTTTCGTAATCGGCTCGGAGATGAGTGGCGGCGTAAGGAACATCAAGTGCGCAAACAGCCAGTTCTCAGGCACTGACATCGGTCTTCGCTTCAAAAGTTGCCGCGGTCGTGGTGGTGTTGTCGAGAACATCTGGGTGGAAAACATTGCGATGATAAACATCCTCGCCGATGCCATCCGCTTCAATCTTTATTACGGAGGAAAGTCGGCTGTGGAGGAACTTGCCGACGGCACAAAGCGTCCTGCGAAGATTGCATCGGAACCTCTCAGCGAGAAGACTCCTTCTTTCCGTGACATCCATATCAAGAACATCACTTGCAACGGCGCTCTTCGTGCACTTTACTTCAACGGACTGCCGGAAATGCCTGTCAAAAAGATCACTCTCGATGATGTTCACATCAAGTCTGACGAGCCTGGCGAACTCATTTATTGCGAGGATATCAAGATGAAACGAGTTACCATTGACGCAAAGAACGGCAAGAATCTTCCTGAATACTATTGCAAAAATATAAGCAAGAAATAGGCTTAACGCCT
This sequence comes from Bacteroidaceae bacterium, assembly GCA_024401305.1. Classification (GTDB taxonomy): domain Bacteria; phylum Bacteroidota; class Bacteroidia; order Bacteroidales; family Bacteroidaceae; genus Prevotella. The sequence continues at coordinate 60,275 of JAKSLI010000006.1, forward strand.
AAAAAACCGCATGAAAGTGACAATTTTTGTGAAAAAGTTTTGTTGTTTGCTTGTTTTAGACTAAATTTGCAGCGAAATATATAAATATAGAATTCGACAAAAAAAATGATTTTCGAATACGACTATCTAATCATAGGTAGTGGCGTAGCTGGAATGAGTTACGCACTAAAGGTTGCCCGAAAGCATACGGGCAAGATTTGCATTATCTGCAAAACAACTCTCGACGAAGCAAATACAAAGTTTGCTCAAGGTGGTATTGCGAGCGTTACAGACCGCGTTGTTGACAACTTCGAAAAGCACATCGAAGACACGATGATTGCGGGCGACTACATCAGCGACCCTGCAGCAGTGAAGCAGGTTGTGGAAATGGCTCCTTCGCAGATCAAGGAACTCGTTGAATGGGGCGTGAAGTTCGACAAGAAACCTTCCGGACAGTTCGACCTTCACCGTGAAGGCGGACACTCTGAATTCCGCATCCTTCACCACGCCGATGACACTGGTCGCGAGATTCAGCGCGGACTCATGGAGGCTGTTCGCAGCAATCCTTACATCGACATCAAGGAAAATCATTTCGCTGTTGAGATCATCACGCAGCATCACCTCGGCATTGAGGTCACTCGCCGCACTCCGGACATTGAGTGTTTCGGTGCATACGTGCTCAACCCAAAGACTCAGAAGGTTGACACTTACCTCAGCAAGGTTACCGTGATGTGTACTGGCGGCTGCGGTGCTGTTTACGAGACGACGACAAACCCAATCATTGCCACTGGCGACGGCGAAGCAATGGTATATCGTGCTAAGGGAACAGTGAAGGACATGGAGTTCGTTCAGTTCCACCCAACAGCACTCTATCACCAAGGCGAGACACACCCTGCTTACCTCATCACAGAGGCTATGCGCGGTTACGGCGGCATACTTCGTCTTCCTGACGGAACTTCGTTCATGGAGAAATATGACGAGCGTCTCTCTCTTGCTCCACGCGACATCGTGGCACGCGCCATCGACAAGGAAATGAAGATTCACGGCATCGACCATGTTTGCCTGGATGTCACTCACAAAGACCCAGAAGAGACAAAGCGTCACTTCCCTAACATCTACAAGAAGTGCCTTTCCATCGGCATCGACATCACAAAGGAATACATTCCTGTTCGCCCAGCAGCCCACTACATGTGCGGCGGTATCTTGGTTGACACCGACGGATGTTCTTCAATCAAGCGACTCTATGCTCTCGGCGAATGTTCTTGCACTGGTCTTCACGGCGGCAACCGCCTCGCATCAAACTCTCTCATAGAAGCTGTAGTATATGCTGAGACTGCTGCCAACCACTCTATGGCACACATTGACGAGTACGAATTCAACCACAATGTGCCGGAATGGAACGACGAAGGCACAATGACAAACGAGGAGAAGGTGCTCATCACACAAAGTGTGAAGGAAGTAGGCGAAATCATGGCTAACTATGTTGGCATCGTCCGTTCCGACCTTCGTCTGAAGCGTGCTTGGACTCGCCTCGATGTTCTCTACGAAGAGACAGAAGCTCTCTTCAAGCGTGTTCATGCCACAAAAGACATCTGCGAACTGCGCAACATGATAAACTCAGCTTATCTCATCACACGCTTCGCCATCGAACGCAAGGAATGTCGCGGTCTCCATTACACTATCGACTACAAGCACCACGCTTACGACGAGAAAGCGTAATGCATAATTTAACGATAAAGCCCCCGTGTTCGAAGCGTCAGCTTTGAAAATATAACGATCACGCCACTGTGTTTGAAGCACCAGCTTCGAATCCCAAACCAAAAACCAAAAAACAAAAACAATGAAAAAGCTATATTATCTTTTGATTGCCGCTGTAATCGGCTCATTCGCATCTTGTAATCTCAACAAGAACGAGAAGTTGAAGGACATGGAAATCAGCGACTCTCTCCAGCATCTTCTTAACCTTCGTGACGCAGAAATCAACGACCTGCTCACCACTTTCAACGATGTACAGGAGAGTTTCAACGAGATTAACGAGGCTGAAGACCGCATCGTACTTGCCCAGAGAGGCGAGCGTGGTTCTTCTGCACAGACCATCAAGGAGAACTTCAACTTCATCAAGGATAAGATGCGCCAGAACCGCGAACTCATCGACCAACTCCAGCAGCAGCTTCGTGAAAGCACTTTCAAGGGCGAAGAACTCAAGCGCACACTCAACGGACTCATCAAGCAGCTCGAGGAGAAGGACCGTGAGATGGCAGAGATGGCTAAGCTCATCGAGGAGAAGAATGTGACTATCGCTTCTCAGGACGAGAAGATCATCGCCCAGGACCAGCGCATCACTCAGCAGGAGAACACAATCACTGAGCAGAACCAGAACATCACAAGCCTCAATACTCAGGTTGACGAGCAGAAGGCAGAGAACACCCGCAACCAGGAGACCATCGCTTCTCAGGACAAGGCTATCAACACAGCATACTATGCTTTCGGTACAAAGTCTGAACTCAAGGAGCAGAACATCCTCGTGAAGGGCAAGGTGCTTCAGGGCAACTACAACAAGAACTACTTCCGACAGATTGATATCCGCAACATGAAGGAAATCAAGCTCTACTCTAAGTCGGCAGAACTCCTTACTGCACACCCAGCAGGTTCTTACTATCTCCAGAAGGACATGAACAACCAGTATGTCCTCAAGATTTCCGACCCTCAGAGATTCTGGTCTTCAAGCAAATATCTCGTCATTCAGGTTAAATAGTTCAACTTTCGCAAGCTCAAGTTGAGGCTACAAACTACAGAGTACAAACTACAGGCTAACCTCCGGATGGAAAGCCTGTACTCTGTAGCCTGTACTCTGTAGCCTCGCGATGATCGCGAATCAATTTATGCACAAGCCAATAACCCTACAACGCGTTATTCATTTCACCACGATTGCCGTGGTAGTCATTGCTGTGATAGCTCTTCTGAACTATCTCAGCAATGTTCTTATGCCCTTCTTCGTAGCATGGGCGCTGGCTTACCTCATCTATCCGCTCGTAAAGTTCGTGCAGTACAAGATGAAGGTCAAGAACCGTTCTCTCGCCATCATCATCTCGCTCATTTTCATCATCATTGTCGTTGGCGGATTCATCGGATTGTTCAGCGGACAAATGATTTCACAGCTCAAGCAGCTCGGTGGCTATATCGACAACTTCGTCAAGATGCACACCGAAAGCGACAGCGTGACAATGTATATTAAGGAATGGCTCGACGAGAACCGCGAGGAGATAGGACGCTTCGTGAAAGAGCAAGATGTGGCAGGCACGCTGAAATCCGCACTTCCGCAGCTCTGGCTTGTCATCAGCAAGACCTACAACATCATCATCGGCTTCGGTGTTGTGCTCATGGCAATGCTTTACATGTTCTTCATACTCCTCGACTACGAATATCTCACCACCAACTGGATAAAGATTTTCCCAAAGAGCGTTCGTCCGTTCTGGCAGAATGTGGCTACGGATGTCGAGAAGGCAATGAACAGCTACATTCGTGGACAGAGCCTTGTCGCACTGACCATGGGCATCCTGTTCTGCATCGGATTCACGATAATCGATTTCCCTATGGCAATAGGTCTCGGCATTCTTATCGGCATAATGGACCTCGTGCCATATCTCCACACCTTCGCACTCATTCCAACAGCCTTCCTCGCACTGATGAAAGCTGCCGACACAGGTCAGAACTTCTTCGTCGTCTTCGGACTTGCCGTGCTGGTCTTCTGCGTCGTGCAAGTAATCATCGACATGGTTGTCACGCCAAAGATCATGGGTAAGGCTATGGGCATGAACCCTGCCGTGCTGCTCCTCTCGCTCTCCGTTTGGGGCAGTCTGCTCGGCTTCATCGGACTCATCATCGCCCTTCCGCTCACAACAATCCTCATGGCTTATTACAAGCGTTATGTTACAAGGGATGAGGAAGATATTATGGAGGAGGAACAAAACAAATGAAAGCTCTTCAGAAAGCAAAAGTAATCATACTTATTACTTATTACTTAATACTTATTACTTGCCTTACCTCCTGCATCACCGAGGATCAGCAGCCCATGAATCCCAAAGGGTCCTTCGAGTCGCTCTGGAAGATTGTGGACGAGCATTACTGCTTCTTCGACTACAAGCAGAAGGAATACGGACTTGACTGGGACGAGGTTTACAAGAAATACGCAAAGCAGTTTCAAGACAACAAGCTCACATCCCACCAGACCTACGAGCTGCTCACCTCCATGCTCAGCGAACTTCGTGACGGTCATGTGAACCTTACCACGTCTTTCGATTTCGGACGCTATTGGGCGTGGAAAGAAGACTATCCGCAGAACTTCTCCGACACATTGCAGCGAAACTATCTTGGCACCGACTACGGCATCGCGTCTTCATTGAAATATCGCATCCTCGACGATAATATCGGCTACATCTATTACGGTTCCTTCAGCAGCGGCATTGGCGATGGCAATCTCGACGCCGTACTCATGGAACTTGCCACATGCAACGCGCTGATAATAGATGTAAGGGACAACGGCGGCGGCCAACTGACACTCGCCGAGAAACTCGCAGCACGCTTCACGAACAAGGAAATCCTCGTGGGCTACATCCAGCACAAGACGGGCAAGGGCCACAACGATTTCTCGAAGATGGAAGAGCAAATCCTCAAGCCCTCTTCCGGACTGCGTTGGCAGAAGAAGATTGCCGTGCTCACAAACCGTTCCGTCTTCAGTGCAGCAAATGAGTTCGTGAAATACATGAAATGCTGTCCGAACGCCATCATCGTTGGCGACAAGACTGGCGGCGGCGCCGGAATGCCCTTCTCAAGCGAACTCCCTAACGGATGGGCAGTACGCTTCTCCGCATGTCCCATCTACGACAAGGACAAGCAATCCACAGAGTTCGGCATCGAACCAGACATAAAAGTCGATATTACTCCAGAAGATTTCTCCAAAGGCATCGACACAATAATAGAAACCGCGCGAAAATGCCTAACTCATAAATCATAATAACGCCCCTGTGTTCGAAGCATCAGCTTCGAATCCCAAACCCCAAACCCAACCCCATGTCCAAAAGAACCTCAATATTTCTCTCTGCACTTCTTGCAGGAACCATGCTGATATTCAATTCATCATGTCTCGTCAAATCTCCACAAGAAGCTCCTGACACCCTCGCAGCTGGCGGCTTCAAGGAAACCATCCATGATCCTTCGGAAGCACCTACGGGACTCATTCAGGAAGATGCAGTGATGGAAGAGACCACAACAGAAAATGCCGCTACAGGCGAGCCTGTACCCGAAGGAGCTACGATTCCTATGGCGAAGTTCACGCTGAAGGTAGGTGGCGGTTCAAAGGTGTTCAACATCGCCGATGTCAACGACGAAGCCCACATCTACGGACAGTGCGCAAGCAAGAAGAACACATGGCTCGTCATTTCCAAGAAGGAATATCGCGTCTATGTCTATGAGGCTGTTGGCGGCGACACAGTGCTGCGTGCCACATTCCCTGTCTGCTACGCCATGAACACCCAGGACAAGACCCGTTCCGGCGACTCTTGCACACCGGAATGTCGCGATGCAAACACTCCGTTCACAATCTCGCAGATCGTTGACGCTTCCGCTTGGCGCCACACCTTCAAGAACGACCCTCGCGGCAACATCCTTGCCTACGGACCTTTCTTCATGCGACTGAAACTCACGGGCTCACAGGTGCCAGGCAACAGCAGCATCGGCATCCACGGTTGCGGCGGCTACGACGGAAAGAGCAACTCCTACTCTGTGCCAGGACGCGACTCGGAAGGATGTCTTCGTCTTCGCGACAACGACCTCCGCACCCTTCGCCTCAACTACTGTGATGTAGGCACAAAGGTTTACATCAAGGCAGCCACAGCAAACAAGTATCCGTACGAGATGAAAGCCGTAAAGGCATGCAAGGGCTATACCCCAGCAACCTTCGGCAACCCACTTTCCGGAAAGACAAAGCAATTGTAATGCGTAATTCACAATGCGTAATTAGTATAAGCCCCCGTGTTCGAAGCGTCAGCTTCGAATCCCTAAACTATAACTTTAAATTCAACAAACTATGAAAAAACTATTTTTCGCGCTCATCATGATCATCAGCGCAGTAGCAGCAAAGGCTCAGACAGTCGTTATCGACGGTAACAATGTTTGCATCCGTGCCTCAGCCTACATCCAGTCAGACAACATCATGGCACATGCCAACAAAGGCGCGTCATTCAAGTACAAGGGCACTTACGGCTCATTCTATTGCATCGACTACAAGGGAGCTTACGGCTTTGTCCACAAGAGCTTCGCACATGTAAAGCAGCAGAAGCAGTCACAGCCAGCAAAGCAAACCTTCGCTCATGTCACAGGCGACAATGTTCGCATCCGCACAGCAGCATCTCTCAATGCAGGCGTTGTCGCAGCAGCTAACAAGGGCGACTACTTCGTATTCCTCGGTTTCTCAGGCGAATGGTGCAAGGTTAAGTACGGCGGCAAGACACGCTATATCCACGCAGATTTCGTAAACGTATACTAATTCATGGCTATAAACTACATTTGGCTCGGACTATTCCTCATCGGAATCCTCATCGGAATAATCCGCTTGGTGTTCATGGGCGACACACAGGCGCTGCCAGCGATGATGGACTCCACCTTCGAGATGTCCAAATATGCTTTTGAGATAACCATCGGACTCACCGGAACCCTCACCCTGTGGATGGGCATACTGAAGATTGGCGAAGACTCCGGTCTCGTTAACCGCTTGGCAAAGCTGCTGTCGCCGGTGCTCACGAAGCTCTTCCCCGACATTCCGAAAAACCATCCCGCACTCGGAAGCATCTTCATGAACATCTCGGCAAATGTTCTCGGACTTGACAATGCCGCAACACCCTGCGGACTGAAAGCCATGCAGGACTTGCAGAGCATAAACGACAAGAAGGACACCGCGTCGAATGCAATGATAATGTTCCTGGTGCTCAACACCAGCGGACTGACCATCATACCCGTTTCCATCATGGCATACCGCTCACAAGCCATGATGAAGGAGTTTGGCGACGCGGCGGCAATGGCAGCCGCGGGCGTCACACCTACCGACGTCTTCATACCGCTGCTCCTTACCACGATGTGCTCAACACTCATGGGACTCCTCATCGTTTCCATCTTCCAGCGCATCAACCTCTTCAAGAAGGCATTCCTCGTAATGTTCGGAATAATCGGAGCACTTGTAGCATCCCTCTTCTGGACCATCATGAGCATGGATTCCAGCAAGGAGATTGAGGCATTCTGCAATCTCCTCAGCGCAATACTCATCCTCGGCGCCATAGCCATCTTCCTCATCTCGGGAATGGTAAAGAAGATGGACGTTTACAGTTCATTCATCGAAGGAGCCAAGGGCGGTTTCAAGATAGCCGTCTCGCTCATACCATATTGCGTAGCCATCCTCGCAGCCATCGGAGTATTCAAGGCAAGCGGATGCCTAGCAATGCTCATGGACGGAACGAAATATTGCGTGGAAGCCATCGGCTGCAACAGCGACTGGGTAACAACCCTACCACAAATGATCCTCAAGCCACTCAACGGACCAGGTGCGCGAGGCGTCATGCTCGACACATGGAACACCTACGGCACAACATCATTCGTAGGCCACCTGTCAAGCATCCTCCAAGGCTCTACCGACACCACCTTCTACATCCTCACCATATATTTCGGTAGCGTAGGCATCAAGAAATACCGCTACGCCGTAGGAGCAGGAGTCCTCGCAGACCTCGCAGGCATCATCGCAGCAGTACTCATCTCATACTTCTTCTGGGGATAATAGGAAGAGAGGGCTAATGAGTAATGAGTAATGACTAATGACTTATTACCTGTCCTCTTTAGTTTTGCACCATAATCCATAAGGAAACGCCTCAATATGGCTGAAGCTGCATGAAAAATGGTGGGAAACGATGCTGTTCAGCATGAAAAAACGCAGAAACGTGGCTCTCCGGAGTTAGAAAAGTGGCGGTTGTTGTGCTACGCTAAGCATTTCCCTACATCCCTACATAGATATGTAATAATCAGCTGGCTATCAGCGTATTATATCTATGTAGGGAACTATTTTTCCCTACATACATTTTTTTATATACTTGTATGTTTAACTTGTCCAACTTCTTGGGTTCACTTCAAGACTGTCCCTGTCCTTCCTACACTTCCGTCAACAGGAAAGCCATGTACATCGGTATAGTTAAGAGATTATCCTTTCTGCCAATGTTGTAATCACCATGTGGAACGGATCATCCAACCATGCCTGAAGCCTTTTTTCTATCTTCCTGTTATACATACTTTGACACATTTTCCACCCGAGTTTTTATTGAGTTCCACACATTTTCCACCCGAGTTTTCATTGAGTTTCACACATTTTCCACCCGAGTTTCGGTGCAAAGGTACGATTAAGTGAGTGAAATACCAAATTTATTTGGATATTTCTCGCAGATGGGGTGGAAAGCACAGAGGAGGTTCACTCTATAATTTACACAGAATTGTTACCTGTCCTCTTTAGTTTTGCACCATAATCCATAAGGAAACGCCTCAAAAAATGCATTTTTTGAGGCGTTTCTTCGTGAGTTATTTTTCGTATTCCTATTACTTACATGGCGTATTCCTGTGAGTTATGGGGCAAAAATAGCTGCGGAGAGTTGGCGGAGAGTTGCGGAGAGTTGAGCTAACTCTCCGCAATTGTAACTCGTTGGTAATCAGTATCTCCAATACCCCTTGCGGAGAGGTGGAGAGTTGTACAACCGTCCCGAAGATTCGTTATCATTTTTTACGAGAAAATTTAATTTGAATTAATGCAAGTGATATTATGGTATAAAGGAGAGTGTCGATAGCTGTAAAAACTGATTGTATCGGCTCACTATCACCAGTTAATCCTCGATTACATAGTAAATCGCATCTTTGGCAGAATCCGATAACCATCATTGTGTTAATACTAAGTACTGTTAATTGTTTAATATCGTTGGAAATATGATAGTTGATTAATAAAGGTATTAAAAATAATATATTTATTAATAAATATGCTAAGCCATCATCATGAGGATATAGGTACATAGGTATAATTAATAAATAGCTACCGATTATTGCAGCGAGAAAATAAAAAGGTCTTTCTCCCCAACAGTTCCATTGTTTAGATGCAATGATAAGCAGAAACAAGTGCGTTATTACACCTGTATATAGTGCTGGTTCATCACGCATATTTACAAAAAACAGGAATACATCCACAGAAGCAATGCTTGTAATTAGCATGCATAAGTTGCGTAACGATTTGAGTTCCATAATGATCAGTTTATCTCTTAAATTTTCGGGGCTTTGTATTATCATTGATGTTATCATTCTTGTTGCAAAATTACTAAAAATTTATTCTAACGACCAAATAATTCCGAATATTTCTTATTGAGAGATAAATCACCTCTCCCTATTGAAATACATCAAGCGTAGAGAGTATTTACCCTAATAGTTCATTGGAGGTTTAAGTTCTTTGGTCGATGCAAAATTAGAAAACATTTTACAAACAAAGATAATTGACGAAAAAACACACACCTGCTTTAAAGAATGACAAGGAGACCGCACCTTTTCTTGGTACAGTCCCCTTGCCGTTAAATGTTATTGACTAATAAGACGAAGAAGATTCTCGGGCCCTTCAGCTATTGGCATTATTGATTCGTACTCCCGTACGCCCGAAGGAGTCTTTTTGCTCCCGCTTTTGATCAGTGAGGTCACGTGGGGAGTTTTGTAGTTTAGAGTTCGTTCAACCATAAACATTAAACGCTCGTTAAACTATAAACCCTAAACTTTAAACATTAAACATTAAACATTAAACTTTAACCGTTTAACCCTTTATGCTTCTCCTTGCGGGTGTAGGTCTTTTTTGATTTGTATGTGCGGTTGATGGCATGGAAGCCAGGACCGAGAAGTTCCATCTCCGCTTCTCGCCCACCGCGCCTCATAGCCTTGATGGCATCGAGGTTGATGTTCGTCTTCTTTCGTTTCATAGCTGTAAGTAACTGTAAATGCGTTTTTGAGTGGAAAGATGAGACTTAGTATGGCATTGCGTTAGTGTAGTTGTCGATGTTGAGCTTGAACTTCTTGAGTTCGTCGAGGGTGCGTTGTGGCTTCTCGCAATAATCAGGTATTGGCTGCTTTGAGAATGTTTGGAAATACTGCACGCAAGCGTCGCGCCACCAGATGGCATCATGCTCCTCAATGGCAAGGCGGTTCTTGATGTCGCCGTAAGTGCCTCTTGGGATGTAGCCTGCTGATTCTGCCATGAGTGCCAAATCCTGGAAGGCAGCCCACTTCACCTGCATCTGGCGAACCATGTCAACGCCGTGCTGATAGCGATAGCAGAGTTCGTTCCAGAGTGTGCGACCGCTGTGGAGCTTGTCGTTCCAGCCTACATGATGGAACCAAAGCACGAGTTCGTCAGGGCAAGTGGCGCGAGAGTCGAGTCGCTTGCAGAAAGCTTCCGGATACTGCGCTGTGGCATTGGAACCTGTAGAAGAACGGTTGAAGCCGAGACCTTCTGCGTCAGCGCGGTGATAGTAAGATGGCATCCAGTCAGGACGACCGCCCTCTATCTTGCACCATGGCTCTGGACCGTAGTGATGTCCCCATGCGAAGAGGTGATGAAGACCGAGAGGCATCATGAAGTTGACGGTTGCCTCGCGCGACATCATGAGCATATCGACGAACTCGTCGATTTCAGAACCGCTGTAACCGAACTTGTTCTGCATCCAGTTGTTTATAATCTGTCGGCAGTCAGCCTTTGGGTTTGCAGCGAGAACACCGAAGGCATACTCGTTGAGGTCTGCCACGATATGGTTTGCCTTAGGGTCGTTGCCACGGTTTGACACGCCAGCAGCACCCACATAGTTGATGTTTGAGCCGTAGCGATACATGTCGTCGAGCATTTCCTTCCACATCGGAGCGAGGTAGTTTACATGGTTTGCGTGACCGAGATACTCCTGGGTGATCTGGAACTCTGCCATAACCTTCGTCTTTGGCATGGCATAGAAGAGAGGAGATATAGGCTCGCGTGGCTGGAAGTCGATAGGTCCGTTCTTTATCTGGATAATCACATTGTCGCGGAACTGTCCGTCGAGGTCAACAAATTCAATGTATGCCTGCTTTGCACGGTCAGGGTCGTTCTGGCTATAGACGAAAGCACGCCACATCACGATGCCCTTGTATGGCTTGAGAGCATCTGCAAGCATGTTTGCACCGTCGGCATGGTTTCTGCCGTAATCCATAGGACCAGGCTCGCCCTCAGAGTTTGCCTTCACGAGGAAACCGCCGAAATCAGGTATCTTCTTGTAGATGGACTTAGCCTTGTTCTTCCACCATTTCTGGACATTCTTGTCAAGAGGGTCGGCTGTCTGGAGTCCACCAATGACCTTTGGCGAAGCAAAGTTGATTGAGAGATAAACCTTCACGCCGTAAGGACGGAAGATGTCGGCGAAATACTTCACGCTGTCAAGATACTCCTCAGTGAGAATCTTTGGCGAAGCATTGACATTGTTGAGCACAGTGCCGTTGATGCCTTCAGACTGTAGTTCGCGAGCGTACTTGGCATAGTCGTAGTTTCTGCCGTTGTTCCAGAAGATGCTTCTTCCTGCATAGCCGCGCTCCACAGTGCCGTTGAGGTTGTCCCAATGGTTGAGGAGACGAAGGGGAAGAGCGTTGTCAGCAGCAAAAGAAGAGAGGGAGATGATTGCTGCGAGGAGGGTTAGATAGATTTTACGCATAGGATTTATAAGGTTGATAGGTTATGATCCCCTCCAACTCCCCCACAGGGGGAGGGAAGAGCCTTCCGGATGGTTAGCCCTCCCCTTGTGGGGGAGTTAGAGGGGGGCGAGGTTAGATTTTACTTGCGAGCCATGCGCCGGCGAAGACGGCAAGGATGCCGAGGACTACGGAAGCGGCTATGTAGCAGACAGCCTGCATGGTGTCACCGCTGCGAAGCATGGCGGTTGTCTCATTGCTGAATGTAGAGAAGGTGGTGAAGCCTCCGCAGAAGCCCGTGACGAGGAGCAGTTTCCACTCGGCATTGGAAATCAGCGACGACAATGCGCCGATGATCAGGCAGCCAAAGATGTTGGCTACGAGAGTGGCGAATGGGGTGTGGAAGAGGAAAGTGAGCAGATAGCGCAAGCAGCTTCCCGTGCCGCCACCGAGGAATATGAGGAGGAACTTCATCATTTGGCGATTAGATGATTTTGCGATTTACTGATTTACTATTTGCCATCCGGATGGTGCTCCCCTCTCATTACGGAGAGGGGTTGGGGGTGAGGCTTACTCGTTGCATTTGGCACATAGGCCCTTTATCACGAACGATGCTGACGATGCGGTAAAGCCTTCGGGAAGGTTGAACTGCGAGAGATGGACATGGTCAAGGCAGAAGGTCTGCTGGCATCGCTCGCAGAAGAAATGGACATGATGGTCATCATGTGTACATTCGCCTTCGCTTTCGCAAAGTTCATACGAGAGTGTGCCGCGACCGTCCTGGAAAGCGTGGACAACATCATGCTTATGAAACAAGGTAAGCACACGGAAGATGCTCGACTTGTCCATCGTTGACAAGCGTTTCTCAAGGTCCGAAAGACTGGCTGGCGCGGAGAATCGCAACAGTTCCTTAAGAACAAGGATCCTGTTGGATGTAGGCTTCACGCCCTTTTGCTGTAATCTGTTTATGATAGCTTCCATAGCAAGTTAGAATTGGAAGTAGATGAACGGCTGTATATCGCTGCTCTTCACCTGAATGACGACATAAACGACGGCGATGATGATAAGCGCCTGTACGAAGATGTTCTGTCGCGAGATGAAGGACTTTGCTGTTTCCGTAGTCCTTGACGGCAGGAAATGGAGGGCATAGCCGGTGAGCATCAGCAGCGCAACGCCCCAATATGACATTACCCAATCGAAGAGTATCTGCGGCTGAAGGTTTGTGAAGATCATCTTTATCATCAGCCATGAGTTCTCGAATGTTGAGTTGCGGAAGAATATCCAGCAGAATGCCACGAAATGGAATGTCAGGAAGACCTCCAGGAATCGTTTCATGCCTTCGGAATGATAGCCTTTCGGACGACCCAGAAGTTCGTTCTTTTTCTTGTCGATAGCCAATGCCACGCCGTGGAGTCCACCCCACATCACGAAGTTCAGCGATGCTCCATGCCAGAGTCCACCAAGGAGCATTGTGATGATGAGGTTAATGTACTGGCGAACCTTGCCCTTGCGGTTTCCACCAAGCGAAATGTAGAGATAATCCTTCAGCCAAGAAGAGAGCGAGATGTGCCAACGGCGCCAGAACTCCGTAGGCGAATCCGACTTGTAAGGCGAGTTGAAGTTTACTGGGAAACGGAAGCCAAGCAGCAACGCAATGCCGATAGCCATGTCGGAATAGCCGGAGAAATCGCAATATATTTGCAGCGTATAACCGTAAGTAGCAAGCAGGTTTTCAATGCCGCTATACATGTCTGGGCGGTCGAAAACGCGCTCCACGAAGTTTACGCTGATATAGTCGGAGATGACTGCCTTCTTGAATAATCCGCTGATTATCAGGAATACGCCCTCGGAAAACATCTGCTGCGTAACGACGAGCGGCTTGCGAATCTGCGGGATGAAATCGGCTGCACGCACGATAGGTCCTGCCACAAGCTGCGGGAAGAACGATACGAAGAAGGCGTAGTCGAGGATATTGTCGAGCGGTTTTATGCGACCACGATAGATGTCTATAGTGTAACTCAGCGACTGGAATGTGAAGAACGAGATGCCTACAGGCAGGAAAATGTCCCACGGCTGGAAATTGCTTGTCCACATCTGCGAAAGCATTCCTGCGAAGAAGTTGGTGTATTTGAAGTAGGCAAGAAGCCCAAGGTCGATAGCCACACTAAGGGCAACAAGCCATCTTGACCGCGTTCTCGCTATCTGCTTGCCTATGAAGAAGTCGCTCAAGGTGACAACAGCCAGCAAGAAGAAGTATATTCCGCTGCTCTTGTAGTAGAAATAGTAAGAGAAGAGCGTTACGAAGAGTATGCGAAGGGTGTTTGCCTTCCTGAGTGAGATGTACACAGCAGAAAAGGCAAGAAAGAGGAACAGGAAGAAACCGCTGCTGAAAATCAGCGGCTCTTGCGGATTGTAAGCAAACTGCTCCGCAACCTTACTCCATATTATGTCGCTCCAAGGAAAGTGCAATGATGGTGCAAATTTATGGTTTATAGTTTATAGTTTATGGTGTAAAGGGCGTGGAGAGTTTTTTAGTTTAGAGTTCGTTCAACCATAAACATTAAACACCCGTTAAACATTAAACATTAAACATTAAACTTTAAACATTAATAGAATGCCGCCTTTGATATCGCTTGACCAAGAAGTCTGCCTTGAAGTTCGTAAGCAGTGTTCTTGAAATGAACGCCGTCGCCCTGGAAATAGTTTCCACGCTGCCAGTTCTTGCAGGCATTCTCGTCGCCACCTACTATATCGTAAAGATTCCAAAGGGCGAGGTTGTTTTCACGAGCAAAGTTGGCAATTGTCTCTGCCACAATGCCGTTGTTCTTGTTCTCGACTTTACCGCCATCAGCCGCCTTGCGAAGACAACCTGGAGGCGTTGTGAGGAGGATGCAGACGCTGTCGCCGCAGTTTTCGCGCAATGCAGCGATGAAGCGTTGTAGCTGTCCGATGTGGCGCTCTGCACGATATTCCGTGTCGTAACCTTCGTTTGTACCGAAGGAAAGTATCAGCAAGTCAGGGCGTTGCGCCTTGATGGCTGCAAGTTGCTCTGGCTTCATATAGTTTCGCGTAGTAGCGCCGTTGATGCCAATGGCACTGAACACCAAGCCCGGTTTGCCTGTCTCTGTGGCAATACTCGGCTTGTTGTAGCCTATTGGATCATTGCCCATGGCTTCTGAACCGAAGGAAATCTCCATAGCCTTGCGGACATAGCCTGGGAAGAAATGTCCACGAACATGGGAATCGCCCACATGAAGTACGCGGGCTTGCTCCTTACCTTCCTTGAACTTGTCGAAGAAGAGCGAGAGAGCCTCGGCGTTTTCTATCTTGTTTTCCTTTGCACCAACGAATGTCTCGGGAAGCGTTGTCGCATCGTATTCCACTTGCTGAGCGCAAGCAGGAAGCATGATAAGCGCAGTCATTACGCAGAAGAGATGCTTTATATATTTAATGTACATGGGATAGTTTCGGGATTTCGTTACGGTTATCTAGTGATGTCCTTTATGCCACTGACCTTCTCGTCGTATTCGCTCATCGTCTTGACGCGACGCTTGTAGTTGAAGATGCCGTTGTCGATGGCGTCGTAGAACTTCTTGGCGATGAGTTTTCCCCCCTTGAAATTCATGTGAGTATAGTCTTTCTCAGCATTTCCCTCAGCAGCAAGACGACCCATAGAGCCGTTTCCACCCATAGCCGAGAACATGTTCCAGAAGGCTATCTTGCTCTGCTTTGCCAAATCGCGCTGCTGGCAGACAAGTTCCTCTATGCCTTTCATCGTCACAGGTTTGCCGTTCTGCTGACCTTTGCAACGGTCGCTCACGCTGACAAGGAGAATGGCGGCATTTGGCCATGCCTTGCGGAAATTCGAGATAACCTCGCTCATGCCCTTGGCATAATTCTTATAGTTCGGAATATTCTCTGGAGAAGCTACATTCAAACCGTACTGCATGATTATCAGGTCGTAAGGACGCACGGCAGCAAACTCCTCAAGGACGCTCTGCGGAATGTTCTTATGTTGAGTTCCTTGCACGGCAACGATGCCAAAATTGTCGAGCACAACGCCGTTCTTGCCTTCGTTTGATGCGAAATAGAACACATTGCCCTTGCCCATGAAACTCCATTCCACCGAATGCGTCTCGCCCTCTACCTTTACCACTTGCAGCTTGTCGCTCTTGCCTGAATAGACTTGCTGAGCCTCCTTGCCATCAATCTTGCACTTTACGGTTGCGCCATTGATTGGGCGGAAATAGAGGAAAGAGTTCTGCCAAGAGTTCGTGAATGTGCCGTGTTCGCTGGTTGTGCCTGTCTGTGTGGCAGAAGCTGTCGGGTCACTTGTCACATAGATGTTGTTCATGCTCTGCAAATCCGACTTGAAATCCTTTCGGTTTGTAGGCAAGTGAGATAGCAGGCCATTCGATTTCTGGTTGATGGTGACGCGCGAATATGTGTGGACCAAATCCACGGCGCCGGCACCTTGTCCGCCAAATTCCTTCTGCAGATACTCGCGAATATCGCAGGTGATGACATCGCCACCGATGAAAGAGTCGCCGTAATAAGCTATTCTTACTGGGCGATCAAGACTCTTCACCTCCGTTAGAGCCTTGTAGAAGACATCCATTATTCGCACGCTGTCGCCGGCAGAGAAGTCTTCAATCGGCGTAATGCCAGCAGGCACGCTGTCATTGTCGAGCATCTTCTTGCGCTCAGCCTCAGCCTCAGCGATAAGTTTGCTTGCCTCGCTATCGGAATATGTGAATTTCCTTACATCTGAGAGGATGTCCACCTTCTTCAAGGTTTCGTCGTCAAAGATGTGTAGTTCAGGCAGATAATAAAGAAAGAGCAATCCTGCTATGACGAGAGCAGGCAGTATGAGTATTTTTTTTAACTTGTTGTCCTTGTTCACTTGTTATCCTTCAATGAAATCCTTTATCTTATTGTATGTTTCTGCCATGGCAGTTTTGAGATCGTCGTTGATGACTGTTGTATCGAACTTCTCGCCTTTGGCAAGTTCGTATGTTGCACGCTTTATGCGGTCTTCTATAACTTCAGGGGCGTCGGTATTGCGAGAAACGAGACGCTTGCGAAGTTCCTCTATTGAAGGCGGTTGGATGAAAACGCTCAATGCACGCTCCTTATAGAATTCCTTCACACGCATTCCACCGTTGACATCAATGTCAAGAACTACATTCTCGCCATTGAGAAGCTGCTTCTCCACTTGCGATTTCAACGTGCCATAGAAGCGGTTTGTATAGACTTCCTCATACTCAAGGAACTCATCGGCTTCAATCTTCTCGCGGAATTCCTCCGGAGTAATGAAGAAATATTCCACGCCATTCTGCTCCTGTCCGCGTGGAGGGCGTGATGTGCAGCTTATGCTAAACTTCATGTTGAGCTCAGGATGCTCCTGCATAAGCCAGTTTATGATAGTGCTCTTGCCACTTCCTGATGGGGCAGAGAATATGATTACTTTTCCTTCCATTTTAAAGTGCATTTAATACTTGCTCCTTGATTTGTTCAAGTTCGTCCTTCATCTTCACCACGATGTTCTGCATTTCAGCCTGGTTGCTCTTCGAACCAGTGGTGTTGATCTCGCGTCCCATTTCCTGAGAGATGAAACCGAGCTTCTTGCCCTGAGCCTCTTCGTTGAGGATGGTCTCGCGGAAATAGTTGATGTGGTTAGCAAGACGCTGCTTTTCCTCTGAAATGTCGAGCTTCTCGATGTAGTAGATAAGTTCCTGCTCAAGGCGGTTGCGGTCGTATTCCACATTAGGAATATTCTTCAAGCCTTCCTCTATTCTCGCACGAATCTTCTCTACGCGCTCCTTCTCGTAAGGTTCGATTGAGAGCATGAGTTTCTCGATATTGTCAGCCTTCTCAAGGAATTTCTCCTGAAGAGCCTTGCCTTCCTGAGTGCGATAGTCGATGATGTTGTCAAGAGCCTTGTTTACTGTAGCCAAAGCAGCAGCCCAAAGTTCGTCGGTAAGTTCGTCTTCCTCTGCCTTTGTCATAACATCCGGCATACGAAGAAGAGATACGAACCAGTCCTTTGGCTCTTCAATATTATACTGCTGGCAGATGGAAAGAATCTGCTGGTGGTAGTTCTCAACAAGCGCTGAGTTGATGACCTGAGCGTCAGCAGCCGTCTCTTTCTCTACCCAGATAGAGAAGTCTATCTTGCCACGAACGAGTCGAGAGGCAAGAAGTTGGCGAATTTCTATATCTTTCTCACGGAAAATCGGAGCAATTCTTGTCTGAATGTCAGCATTCTTTGAGTTGAGCGACTTGATCTCAACATGGATTGTTTTGTTGTCGATTACGGCTTCTGCTTTGCCGAAACCTGTCATTGACTGTATCATATATTATATAATGTGTATGATTTTGTGTTATAAACAAGATATTTGGGGGCAAAATTAAGAAAAATTCGGCAATTACTCTCCATTTATCAACATTTTATATTAACTTTGCCCAAAATATTAACTAATCTCACAAACGACCAAACCATGATTCTCAAACCACAGTACATTGCAGCAGAAGACCGATATGCTGATGCCAGTGTCATCTACAACCGCTGCGGACGCTCTGGCGTAATGCTTCCAAAAGTGTCGCTCGGCTTCTGGCATAATTTCGACTATCAGGCTCCTTACGAGCGCAGTCGCGACATCACTCACTTCGCCTTCGACCACGGCGTTTGCCACTTTGACCTAGCCAACAACTACGGACCTCCTTACGGTTCTGCCGAGGAAACTTTCGGCAAACTCATGGCGGAGGACTTCGCTCCTTACCGCGACGAACTGTTCGTTGCAACTAAGGCTGGCTACGACATGTGGCAAGGTCCTTACGGCGACTGGGGCTCTCGCAAGTATCTCTTCGCTAGTCTCAACCAGAGTTTAAAGCGAATGAACCTTGAATATGTTGACCTCTTCTACAGCCATCGCTACGATCCTAACACTCCGCTTGAGGAAACTTGCCAGGCACTCGTTGACATCGTTCGCCAGGGCAAGGCTCTTTATGTCGGCGTGTCAAACTGGCCGTTGGAAGCCTTGAAGTTCGGAAATGAGTATCTCAAGGCTCACGACTGTCCTTTGCTCATCTATCAGGGCAAGCTCAACATGATAAACCGCGACCCTATGGAGCAGGGCATTCTGGAATATTGCCACCAAAACGGCATCGGCTTCATCGCCTTCTCGCCTCTCGCACAAGGTCTGCTCACCGACCGTTACCTCAACGGCATTCCAGCTGACAGTCGCATGGCAAAGAACTATTTCCTAAAGGAGTCAGCTCTCACACCTGAACTTCTCGCGCAGCTCAACCGTTGGCAGGCAGAAGCTACGGAGCAAGGCATCACACTCGCAGAATACTCTCTCCGCTGGATTCTCAAGCAGCAGGGCGTGACAAGCGTACTCGTTGGCGCAAGCAGCGTAGCACAGCTCGAGAAGAACATCCGCGTGATGAAATGATGTTTGTGCGGCTGATACTATTTTGTCATTCCGAGGGGCTTTTTTCGTAACTATATGGATTACGAACAAAAACTCAGCGGAAAACGATCAAAAACTCTATGACTTTTTACCCAAAACTCAGCAAGTTTTCATGCAAAACTCGCTGAGTTTTTTTGTGCCTCACTAACACCCACATTTTCAACGCGTTACAAAAACCAATTTTTATCCATGGAAACACAAAACACCACTGATACTATTTTGTCAGAACCTCCTGTGTTTTACAGATGAAAGACACCCATAATCACACTTTTTCTTGAATTTCTTTGGCAGATTGAAAATTAATGTTTACTTTTGCAGCGTCCTTCTAATATCCGAAGTCCACTAAGGGAATAGGTTCGGGAGGGCACTTACATTTCGGAATAGCGTTTACGCGCTTGTTTCTTGACGATTTGAAACTTCGCAAACTTCATATTAACTCAAGGACATGCAACGTAGATGCTCATGGGTGTGGTATATACCAACCATTCTTGCGTCAGCTCAAATAGGGTGTTGATGCAAATAGGTTGTATATATACTGCAAGCGTGGGTTTCAGTGTTGCTCGTTCGAGTTAATAGGGCAATGCGAGAGCCTCAAGACGTGGAACGGGTAACGTACGGCTCCACGCTTGAACTATCTTTTATTTTGTATAGTACTGATAATCAGTATAGAATTGCAGTAAAGTAGCAAGAATGTTCCCAAATGTTTCCAGTGGATTTGTAAGTGGGGAACATAATAAGTTTTG
>JAKSLI010000060.1 GCA_024401305.1 Bacteroidaceae bacterium
ATTGTAGTCTTGCCGTTTGTTCCGGTTACACCACAAAGCTTCAGTTTTCTTGAAGGATCGCCATAGAACTGTGTAGCCATTTCGCCCACAACCTCTTCTGACGATTTTACGACAACGTAGCAAACGCCGTCAACGAGTTCCGCTGGCTTTTCCTCGCAAACGATAGTCTTTGCTCCGAGTTCGATAGCCTTGCCAATGAATGTGTGACCGTCAACCTGTGTGCCGCGCATTGCAACAAACACATGACCGTCCTCTATCTTGCGGGAATCAATGTTGATACCCGTAACTTCCTGATTTGTAGAGCCTATCACTTCAACAGGCTTTACATTCTTCAATATGTCTGATAAAGTAATCATAGTTATTACTTTTTAATTATAATCATTATCCGAGCACGATATGGCAGATTGAGCCTTTCTTAACTTTCTCACCAGGAGCAATGCTCTGGCTCTGCACTTTACCGCGACCTTGGATTTTCACCTTCAAGCCACAATTCTCAAGCAAGTAAACAGCATCGCGAGCACCCATGCCATAGACATCAGGCACATTCTCCTTGTTCTGCTTTTCCTTGCGCTCTTCAAGAAGCACATTCTGGTTCTGGGCTGTTGCCTGTCCCCAGATGTTCTTGCCGTTCTTATACTTGTTCTGGAAATTGCTATCTGTTGTAATGCCCAGTTCCTCAAGCACATAGCCTGCAGCACCGACATTACCGTTCTTCACATTCGGATTAGGTATTCCGGCTTCATCCTTTGCATCAACAGCAGCGCGACGAACACTCTGAGCCATGATGCCTTCAGACACTTCATGGAACACCTTACCACACATCAAACCACCTGATGCAGCACCTGCCTTCTGGATGCAGACGATGCAAGTGTACTGTGGGTTGTCTGCTGGGAAGAAACCGCAGAACGAGATAAGATAGTGCATGGCACCGCTCTTGTAACCAGCCTTACCCTTTGAAATCTGGGCAGTACCGGTCTTGCCTGCTACCTTGAACAGCTTTGAACTTGCCTTCTTGCCTGTACCATTGCTCACAACACTTGTAAGTATCTTGGTGATCTTCTCGATGGTCGTTTCGCTAGCAATATGTTCGCGCATCACCTCTGGTGGGAACTCCTGAAGGACCTCGCCATTCTTCTCTATTCGCTTCACGAAACGAGGGCGCATCATCTTGCCGCCATTGGCTATTGCGTTGTAGAAAGTACAAGTTGAGATTGGTGGAATCTGTGTCTCATAACCGATACTCATCCAAGGCAAAGTAGTTAAAGGCCAGTTAGTTAGATTACCCTTGCTATTTCTTTCCGGCATACGAATCTTTGGTGTTGCATAACCTGGGAAAGGAAGTCCCAAGTCGTCACGAAGACCAAGACGCTCAAGACCTTTGACATACTTTTCCGGATTCTTGCGATAGTAACGGTCAATGATGCAGCTCACACCGATGTTGGAACTCTTCTCCATGGCCTTAACCATATTGACAGTACCGCAACCGCCACGAGCCCAGTTATGGTCACGCATCTTTGCACCGTACATATCCTTCACACCGCTACCAGTGTGTACAACTTCATTCGTGTCACAAACGCCATCGTCAAGGGCAACCATCATGGAAGCTGTCTTGAAAACGGAACCTGGCTCGAGAAGGTCGCTCACTGCATTGTTCTTGACTTCCGCATAACTGCCGTCATCAATCTTTGCCATGTTCACGATAGCCTTCACGTCTCCTGTTGATGTTTCCATGACGATTACAACACCAACATCTCCATTGATTTCCTGAAGCTCAGACACGATTGCACGCTCTGCAAGATCCTGCATGCTGACATCGAGAGTTGTAACGATGTCGGCACCGTCAACAGGCTCTTTCACGGTGAGGCTCAGGTACTTATCCATTACCTTCTGGCGATTTACAATACCTGTTTCTCCACGAAGAACAGAGTCGTAATACAATTCCAAACCGCACTTTGCAGAGTCCTTTGCACCATAAAGCGAACCCACGGTTCTAAGGGCAAGTGAGCGATAAGGATGCTGACGAGCGTTGAACACCTCAACATGGAAACCGCCCTTATAAGGGTGAAGACGGAACACAGGAAGTTCCTTTACCTGCGAATACACATTATGTGTAACATGCTTTCCGCCCCAAATGCGGTAGTTCTTCTCTTCTTTGTCATGGGCTGCCATCATGCCTTGCTTGAACTCTTCTGCAGAACGCTCAGGGAAAATCTCGTGAAGTCCGTTGCAGATGCTGTCCATATTCGCAAGAAGGAGTGAGTCGTTGCCTGCCTCCTTTACTGCGTGGAAGTCCATCAGAAGCATATATTCAGGAAGACTGCTTGCCATTACATGTCCGTCGGAACTAAGGATATTTCCGCGAACAGGCTTGGTTACAACACCTTCCTTATGCGTCTTTGAAGCGACCTTTGTCCAATAGTCATGCTCCCAGATAATGATAGATGCCGCTTTGCCTATCACTACCAAGCCGAGGGCCAAGATTATGAATGCTATGAATTTGAATCTTGGCAATATCTTTTTTCTGTCAAATAAACTGCTCATACTTTATTCACCTTCCGGTATTTCAATTAAGAATGGAGGTTGGTTGGCCACATGTACTGCACTGTCCGGGCCTTCTTTAATTAATCGAAGCACATTGCTTTCGCGGCATTTCTCCGTCAACTGGCTTTGTGCTGCCAATGCTCTGTATTTCGCATCGACGAGTTCCTTCTTCAAATTGTCTATCTTTATCAGGTCTTGCTGAACATTGTAGCGCATTGCCACATAGACAATTACGAAGAACACGATAAGCAGTATCAGCCACAATTGCCTTCTCACGCTTTCCGTTGTGAAGAAGTCGCCTGCAAGAATGTTCTTCAGCGACTGCGTAGCGGAGTTGGGACGCTCATCTTCTCGCGCCTGCGATCGGATGACATCCTTCAAGCTGGGTTTCTTTTCTACATTTTCTTCCATTATAATTTCTCCGCTATTCTAAGTTTTGCGCTTCGTGAGCGCGGATTCTGCAATTGTTCTTCTTCTGTTGGCAGTATCGGTTTGCGATTTACTGCCTTCAATGGAGCTTCTGTTCTGCCGAAGAGGTCTTGCTTCACCTTACCATCAGCGTTGCCCGCCTTGATAAAGTTCTTCACAATCCTGTCTTCGAGGCTATGATATGTAATCACGGAAAGTCTGCCGCCAGGTTTCAGCACCTTAACTGCCGCTTCGAGCATTTCTGTGAGTGCATCCATCTCATGGTTGACTTCTATGCGCAAGGCTTGGAACACTTTCGCCATTTCCTTCTTCGCACGTTCACGAGGAAGACATTGTTCACAGGTTCTCACCAAATCGCCCGTCATTTTATAAGGAGTGTTTTGGCGCTGCTTAACTATCAACGAAGCGAGCTTTCTTGCCTGCTTTACTTCTCCATATATATATATAATGTACGCGAGGCGCTCCTCGTCATATTCATTCAGTATGTCGGCTACAGTTTTTCCCGCCCTTTTGTTCATTCGCATATCTATCGGCGAATCGAAACGGAAGGAGAATCCGCGACTTTCGTCGTCAAGGTGATGGCTCGAGACTCCGAGGTCGGCAAGAATGCCATCTACCTGCGGATTTTCATCGTCCGATTCCAGTTCTCCATAATAGCGCATCCAGTTTCGAAGGTATCGGAAGTTGGAGGCTATGAAAGTGAATTCACACGAGGGTTCTGAATTTAGTGTTTGGTGTTCTGAATTTAGTGTTAAGTGTTTAGTATTTAGTGTTTCCTCCGCATCCGGATCCTGGTCGAAGCTGTAGAGCTTGCCACCTTTCAGTCTTCGGAGGATCTCCCCCGTATGACCGCCGCCACCCATGGTCACATCCACATAATGCCCCCCGACCTTGAGGTCAAGACCGTCAATGCTCTCATTCAAGAGCACAGGTACATGATATGTAGGTGTTTGTTCTGACATTGGGGATGGTTTTGGTTTTTGGTTTTTGGTTATTTGATTTAGTGTTTAGTATTTAGTGTTTAGTGTTGGCATTTTATCAAAATGCCGGTGACATCATTTGTTGCAATGCCGCAGAGTAATCTTCTGTCGTTTGACTCATGTTTTCCTGATTCTCTGGACACCATATTTCAATAACATCATCATAGCCAATAAAGTTCACAGATTGCTTGAGATTGGCAACCTCCATCATCTTCTTAGAGATCAGGAAACGACCATTGCCGTCGAGTTTCACCTCTTCTACATTCATCACGAACTGACGGAAAGTGCTCTTATCCTGACGGCTGAAAGGATTCATCTTCTGGCGGAGCTGATCCACCTGAGCATTCCACACACTGCCAGGGCAGAGTGTAAGACAATTCTCAAAATCATCCTTGCGGATGTAGAGCGTGTCTTCTTGCGCAAGTTCCAGCACCTTCCTGAATGCGGAAGGAAGGAAAACGCGTCCTTTCGCATCAAGTTTTGCTTCTATGGTTCCTGTGAATCTCATTTTATTGTATGATGTTTTAATTATTGGCTATAGTATGTAATTTGACTACAAAATTAGGGATTTTCCACCACATTCCCCCACCCTTCCCCACATAAAGTGATTTTTTATTGATTTTTCTTAAAAAAAATAGACTTACTGAAAGTAAGTAATGCACTCAAAACGCAAAAACTACGCTTTCAAGAGTCAATTTCCAGAGACTAAAAAGTCATTCTTTTCAGGCACGGCTCCCGATTGATACTATTTTGTCAATCCGGGAGTCTTTTTTGTATTCCTATGAGTTTCGGACAAAAACTCAGCGGAAAACGATCAAAAACTCTATGACTTTTTACCCAAAACTCATAGACTTTTTATGCAAAACCCATAGAGATATTTTTCGCTTTTCTAACATGCACATTATCAAAGAGTTACAAAGACGCTTTTTCACACACAAGGAATCTTCCACCCACTGATACTATTTTGTCAAGTCCAACGGCCTCCAACAGCCAAAACAATCTCAACAATAATGATTCACTCCATGTTACAAAATTCAAAAAAGAGTTAAAATAAACAGGGAAAAACGTTAAAAAACGCCGAAAAATGAGCAAATATTAGTAAAATTTAACAAAAAACCACTTCTTGAAAAAGTCGGTTTTGATACATTTTCTATATATCTGAAACCCAAAGAATTAGGATAGCACGATGTTTCATACGCAAAGATTTTCGTATTATATATATAATGTAATCTTAGGGGTTTGGCGCGAAATAAATCAAGATTTGTTTGGTTATATCTAAAGATATTTTTACCTTTGCGGAGGTTTATTGGGCAAAGTTTCAAGATATAACCCTTCATTGCTTCCAAAACAAACGTTGCACTAAAACCGCAAAAACATGCTAGAGCGGCAAAGCTCAAAGCATAAAACTTTAACCGAAAAAATTAATCATCAAAAACAATTAATCTTAAATTATCCTAACGTGCAAACTATGAAACAGTTTCGTAGATTTATTTGCTGTCTGATTCTATCCGTGATGACATCAGCCATGGCATTTGCTCAGGGCAACAAGGTCACAGGTTTAGTTATCGACGACAAAGGCGATCCAGTTATCGGTGCGTCGGTTATTCAAAAGGGTAACACCAAGAATGCCACTATTACCGATATCGATGGAAACTTCTCGTTGAGTCTGCCGAGCGGTAAGGGTACTATCACAGTATCTTACATCGGTATGAACACGAAAGAATTGTCAGTAACAGCGGGAAAGGCTGTTACAGTAACTCTCGAACCGGACGACAAGCAGCTTGAAGAAGTTGTGGTTGTAGGTTTCGGTCAGCAGAAAAAAGCATCAGTTGTCGGTGCCATCACACAGACAACAGGTGAAGTTCTTGAACGCGCAGCCGGTATCGGTTCTGTCGGTGCTGCCCTCACAGGTAACCTTCCTGGTGTGGCAACTATCGCATCTACAGGTCAGCCAGGTGAAGAGGACCCACAGATCTTTATCCGTGGTGCAGCAGCATGGGGTGGCGTTGACGTACAGCCTCTCGTCCTCGTCGATGGTGTAGAGCGTGAAATCAAGTCAGTTGACGTTACATCTGTCGCTACAATCTCTGTATTGAAGGACGCATCTGCAACAGCCGTTTACGGTGTGAAGGGTGCAAACGGTGTAATCCTCATCACTACTAAGCGTGGTCAGGAAGGTAAGGCTCGTATCGATGTCGGCTTCAACGCTACATTGAAGGCTGTGTCTAAGCTTCCTCGCAAGTATGACTCTTACGATGGCTACATGTTCCGTAACCAGGCTATCGAAAGCGAACTCGCACTCAAGACTGGTGCTGGTTCATGGGCATACTACCGTCCACAGACATTCATCAACAACTTCCGCAACCAGGATCACACAGTCGTTCCTCAGTACAACGCAAGTGGTTCATACCTCGGCGACTACAGCCAGGCAGAGCGTTATCCAAACACTGACTGGCAGGAAGAGATGTTCAAGAGCACAGCATTGTCATACAATACTAACCTCAACATCTCTGGTGGTACTAAGTTCGTAAAGTACTTCGTATCATTCGACTACCAGAACGAAGGTGACATCACTAGAATCTGGGACAACAACCTTGGTTTCGAAGGTGGTTACTCATACAATCGTTTGAACGTACGTTCTAACCTCGACTTCCAGATCACAAAGACTACTGAGTTCAAGGTTAACCTCGCAGGTTCTAATGCACAGCAGAAGAAGCCTCGCCTCGGTTACAACTCAGGTTCATGGGCAGAGCAGCAGATGTGGGCAGGTGCTTACGGTATGGCTCCAAACCTCTTCCCTGTAAAGTACTCTGATGGTTCATGGGGTTACTACCCATTGGTTTCAAACATCGCCAACTCTCCAATGAACGTTGCTACTGGCGGTTATGAACTCGGTGCTATCACACGTATCTATACTGACTTCGCTCTCGAGCAGAAACTCGATTTCATCACTAAGGGTCTCCTTGCTCGTGGTACTATCTCTTGGGACAACCAGTTCAACGAAGGTGGTCGTGGTATCGTCACTAACGCAAAGCCTGACGGTTCTTCATTCCAGCCAAAGAGATTGTACATCCTTCCTGAAGAAGGTATCGTCAACAGAGAGAAGCTCTCTAACGGTAACACAGGTTTCGACTTCTATGAAAGCCGCGACTGGGTGACAAATGCAGGTAGTGTAAGCTATACTGGTCGTGCTACAGAAATGTCTATCCAGCTCTACTGGAGCCGTCAGCTCGGCAAGCACAACGTCAGTGCGATGGGTAACTGGAAGCGTCGTATCAACGCTGGTAACGCAGACCTCGAGAATCGTCGTGAGGACTGGGTATTCCGTACAACATACGATTACAACAGCAAGTACTTCGCTGAGGTCAACGGTGCTTACAACGGTTCACAGAAGTTCTCTCCAGAAAACCGTTTCGTATTCTTCGCATCAGGTGCCGCTGGTTGGATGCTTTCTGAAGAAAAGTTCATGAAGTGGTTCAAGGCTAAGAAGATTCTTGACATGTTCAAGATTCGTGGTTCTATCGGCCAGATCGGTGACGACAACGCCGGTGAGCGCTGGGCTTACATGACTCGTTGGGACATTAATGGTCCATTCCACATGAATGCTGACAACACTGACAGTCCATACCAAGGTTACACAGAATCAGTTGTTGCTGCTCCAGACCTTCGTTGGGCTACTGTAGTCAAGTACAACCTCGGTTTCGACTACGCATTCTGGAACGGTATGTTCGCAGGTAGCTTCGACTGGTTCCGCGATGACCGTAAGGACATCTTCATCTCCGGAACTGACCGTGAGTCAGTTCCTTCATACTATGGTGCAGTAAAGGTTCCAGATATCAACAAGGGTCAAATGAAGAACTCAGGTTTCGAGTTTGAAATCCGTTTCAACAAAGTTCTCAAGAACGGTATGCGTTTCTGGGCTAACACCAACTACACATACGCACACAATACTATTAAGTTGAAGGACGACCCTAAGCTCTACCCAAGCTACCGTAAGGCACAGGGATACTCACAGGGTCAGTACACTTCATTCATCGACAAGGGCTTCCTTACTACATACGACCAACTCTACAGTGTACCAGAGCGTGACACTAACGACGAGAGCGTAGTAATCGGTGACCACTACATCATCGACTTCAATGGCGACGGTAAGGTTGACGCTATCAACGACAAGCCACCATACGCATACACAGGCAACCCTGAGCACACTTACAATGCAACTATCGGTTGGGAATGGAAGGGCTTCAGCATGTTCGCACAGCTCTACGGTGTAACAGGCGTTACTCGTGACGTTGGTTTGAACTCATTCGGCAGCCAGCTCCTTACTGTTTATGACAACGGTACATGGTGGAACCCTGCTGATGGCACAGGCGAGGTTGTAATCCCACGCTTCAACTCACAGGTTTCATACAACGAAGGTACTCAGTTCCTCTATGACGGTTCTTATCTCCGTCTCAAGAACGTGGAAGTTGCTTACACATGGACTAAGGGTTGGATCAAGAAGCTCGGCTTCACTAGCTTGAAGATTTACCTCAACGGTAACAACCTCTTCCTCATCACAAAGATGCCTGACGACCGTGAAGGTAACTTCGGTTGGAGTGGTTCTGGTGGTGCTTATCCAACAGTAAGACGTTATAACTTCGGTTTCAAGCTTTACATTTAATCAAGTATATACACATTATGAAATATAATAATATTAAATCCATATTGTATGGCTTCATGCTATTCTTGGCAGGCGGTGTGAGCTTCACATCTTGTACGGAATGGCTGGACAAAGACCCTGAAGCCATCATTCCTGAAGATGAAGCATTCAAGAATTTCCGCAATTTCCAGGGCTACATCGAGGAAATCTACAACATGGTTCCAAATATTACGAATGCCAACTACTGTTCAAGCTGGAACATGGGTGATGACGCCGTTCACAACACTGAAGGCTACGCACACATCGACCACCAGGTTGACCTCGGTAACTATCGTGAGATTTGGACAGGTAGCCGTCAGTGCTGGATCAATGGAGACCGTTGCTCTCTCTGGAACAGCTCATGGAAGGCAATCCGTAAGTGTAACATGGGTATCGAGAACATCAAGTCGCTCGTAGGTACTAACGAGCAGCGCGACCTTCTCCTCGGACAGATGTACTTCTTCCGTGCATGGTGGCACTTCGAGCTCATCAGCTTCTTTGGTGGTATGCCATACATTGACCAGACATTCGAAGGTGAAATCCCTGAACTCCCACGCCTCTCTTTCCAGGAATGTGCAGACCGTTGTGCTGAAGACTTCCAGAGAGCTTACGATCTCCTTCCTATGAACTGGGATGAGACTCTCGCTGGTATGGAGACTTCTGGCAAGAACGACCTCCGTATCAACAAGTTCATGTGTCTCTGCTACCTTGGCAAGTGCTATCTTTGGGCAGCTTCTCCACTCATGAAGGAGTTCGAGAAGACTAAGAACGGTGGTGTTGCAGAGCTTCTTGGCGCAAGCAAGAACGGTAAGACTTACGACTATGACGAGAAGTATTGCGCATTGGCTTCTGAGGCTCTCGGTAAAGCTTTAGATTTGGTAAAGAAGGGTGCTGTAGATTACAAACTTGCCAAGTTTGAGTATTCAAACATCTATGACCACATGATTAACATAGATGGTGCAGACGAGGTTGGCGAGTACTCCCAGATTTGGTACACATATAAGCAGAACTGGAAGATGCCAGGTGTAGATGAAGCTATCTTCCGCGGTGTATGTCCTGGTACAAACACAGGTCCTTGGAACCACCTCAAGCTTTTCGGTCCTAAGGTAGCTGGTATCGTTGACCATGACAACATCATCCACCACCCTACAGCAAACCTCATCGACCAGTACGGTATGGCTAACGGACAGCCTATCTATCTCGTACAGAACGGTCAGTTGGTGCTCAATCCAAAGTCTGGATGGGATCCTGAACACCCATACAAGGGTCGTGACCCACGTTTCTATCATGACATCGTATTCGATGGTTTCCACTATGTTTTGAACACAGAAGGTCTTACTGACGAACAGAAGAAGCTTGAATACTGCTCACTCTATACTGACGGTGCAATGCGTGACCCTTCTAACGGTAGTAGCACAGGTTACTTCATTCAGAAGCTCTCTCCTCACCAGTGTAACAGAGGTGATGGTACAAACGCAGGTGACTGGTACGAATGGGCAGGTGCAATGCAGGCTTACATCCCTTACATGCGTCTTGCTGATGTTTACCTCATGTATGCTGAGGCACGCGCAGGTATGGCTAAGACTTCTTCAGACCTTATGTCAAAGCCAGATTACTGCCGTCTCTTATCTGCTATCGATGCAATCAACGCTTTGCGTGACCGCGTAAACTCTGCCGATTGGCCAATGGAACGCATTCAGCCTGAGTTTACAGACACTAAGGAGCACTTCCTTGATGAACTCCGCCGTGAACGTGCAGTTGAGCTCGCTTTCGAGGGTTTCCGTTGGAACGACCTTCAGCGCTGGCTCCTCCTCACAGAGGCTCCTTACACAATGAAGTACTCTCACGAGTTCGAGCGTCTCCAGCAGGACAGCTGGTTCATAGCCAACGACCCTGCAGGAGCTAAGGTAGGTAACTTCCGCAGAGTAGAACTTATCTCACGTAGCTTTGAATCTAAGCATTACTGGTTCCCACTTCCTGACAAGGACACATACCTCTACGAAGGATTCCCACAGAACCCAGGATGGTAAAATTCGTAGCTAGCTGCGAGGCTAAAGGCTAAAAGCTAATGGCTAAAAAACCAAAAACCAAAAACCAAAAACCAAAATGAAACATAATAAAACTAAGATATTTCTCCTTGCCTTGCTTGCAGCATCGCCACTGATGGTCAACGCTCAGACCATGGACGACAATGCTGATGAGGCAAAGAAGAAAGTACATGTTGCTTTCCGCGACAAGGATGCCGACCAACTTCTTGGAGGTATCTCATACGTTGACATGGAAGAGCTGCAGAAGAAGGACTACACAACAAGTAGCCTTGAAGACATGTATGCTCTTGTAGGCGGATGGAATGGCAACAACCTTTGGGGCATGGACAACGAACGTCTTGACAATAACGACAATGGCAACATGCCACTCGTTATTATCGATGGCGTAAAGCGTCCATCAAACAATGTGCAGCCTTCTGAGATTGAGCAGATCACTTTCCTCAAGAGTGCACAGGCTGTAGTTCTCTACGGTTCTAAGGCAGCAAAGGGTGCTATCCTCATCACTACAAAGCGTGGTAAGGTTGACGGTCTTCGCATCGATGCCAATGTCAACACAGGTTTCCACGTGGCTAAGGAATTCCCTGAGTATCTCGGTTCTGCTGAGTACATGACACTCTACAACGAGGCTTGTCTCAACGACCAGCTCGCTACAGGTGCAAGATACTCTAAGCAAGACATCTACAACTATGCTTCAGGTACAAATCCTTACCGTTACCCTAACGTAAACCTCTATTCTGACGAATATATCCGCAAGGCTTACAATCGTTCAGATGCAACTCTCGAAATCCAGGGTGGTGGCGTGCGTGCACACTTCTACACAAACATCAACTACTACCGCAACGAAGACCTTATCAACTTCGGTCCTGCAAAGAAGAACTACACTGACCGCTTCAGTGTACGTGGTAATGTGGACCTCGTAGTAAACAAGGTTATCAAGGGTTTTGCTAACGCAAGTGCTACATTCTACAATGCCAACAAGAACAAGGGTGACTTCTGGGGTGAAGCTTCTACAATGCGTCCAAACCGTTATGGTACATTCGCTCCACTGATCGACATCAATATGGTTGACCCTAACGCTACAATGGCTTTGGGTACTCTCAACAAGTCTCTCAACCTTCTCGATGGAAAGTACTTCCCTGGTGGTAACAAGGCTGGTGACGCAAATGAGACAAACGTTATCGCAGACTGCTACTTCGGTGGCAAGACTACAGACGTTAGCCGCCAGTTCCAGTTTGATGCAGGTATCATCTACGACATGAACAAGTTCGTGAAGGGTCTCTCTTTCAAGACTCAGTTCGCTATTGACTACGCTGCAAAGTATAGCCTCTCATACGATAACAAGTATGCTGTTTATGCTCCAACATGGAGTAACTACAACTCAAAGGATGCCATCACTGCTGTCACTATGTATGGTGACGAGGTGATCACTGGTCACATGGGTATGTCTAACACAGCATATCGTCAGACTATCAGCTGGAACGGTCACTTCGACTACGACCACACATTCAATGACGCACACCACGTAACTGGTATGCTCGTTGGCAACATGTACACTACTACAGCCAGCGGACAGTATCACCGTTACACTAACGCCAACATCGGTCTTCAGTTAGGTTATGACTTCATGGGCAAGTACTTCGCTGACGCCACTATCGCAGGTGTACACTCTTCACGCCTTCCTGAGGGTGGTCGCGAAGCAATCTCACCTACTTTCACTATCGGTTGGAACCTCGCTAAGGAAAACTTCTTGAAGGACACATTCGTTGATGACCTTCTCCTCAGCGCTGGATACAGCAATGTAAATGAGGATGCCGACGTTTACCTCGACAACAGAAACTTCTACATCTACAATGCTTCATGGACATCAGCAGGTAGCGGTTTCACTTGGAACGAAGGTACTACTGCCGGTCTCACTTACTCACAGACAGGTGCTAACCCAGTATTGGATTTCATCCATCGCAGAGAAATTACAGCTTCTCTCCGTGGTTCATTCTTCAACAAGCTCATCACTGCTGACCTCACATTCTTCAACACAATGATGACTGGTTACATCATCCAGAACCCAACTACATTCCCTTCATTCCTTGCAGGTGGTATCAGTGGTAGTTCTTTCAAGCCAGCTATCAACAATGATGAGACATTACGTAGAGGTCTTGACTTCAGCGTTACTGCACAGAAGCAGTTCGGTAAGGTTCACGCTAAGCTTGGTATCGTAGGTACATACCTCACAACAAAGCAGCAGAAGAAGGATGAACTTCATGAAGAGGATTACCAGTATAGAGAGGGCCGTGCTCTCGACGCAATCTGGGGTTACAAGTGCCTCGGCTTCTATTCTGACAGCGACTTCGACATCACAACTGACGATTCTGGCAAGAAGACTTACAAGCTCAAGGAAGGTATGCCTAAGTCAGCTCTCGGTGGTAACATTCAGCCTGGTGACCTCAAGTACGAGGATGTCAACAAGGATGGTACTATCAACAATCGTGACCAGGTTGACCTCGGTAAGAGTGGCACATTCGGTGCACCATTGACACTTGGTTTCAACCTTACTCTCAAGTATAAGAACTTCACTCTCTTCATGCTCGGCAACGGTCAGTTCGGTGCATACGGTATGAAGAACAATGGCTACTACTACATGTCAGGTGAATCTAAGTACTCAGTGAACGCACGCGGACGTTGGACTCCAGAGACTGCTTCTACAGCTACTCACCCACGTCTTACAACACTTAGCCATAATAACAATGCTGCTGCATCTACATTCTGGATTTATAGCACAGACCGCTTCAACCTCCGCAAGGTTCAGCTCACTTACGACTTCCCAAGCGAGATTGTTGCTGGTAAGGTTGTTAAGGGCCTCTCTGTTTACCTGAATGGTAACGACCTTCTCACTATCTCTAAGGAACGCAAGCTTATGGAAACAAGCGTTGGCTACGCTCCACAGACTCGTTTCTATAATCTCGGTGTTAAGGTAACCTTCTAAAAAACAATAAGAAAATGAAGAATAAAAATATAATATTGTATCTTCTCGGTCTGATATTGTTCGCTTCATGCCAGGACATGTACACGCCTGCTGATGAGAACACACGTCAGGAAGACGCCATGAAATTGGAATCTGACTATGCAAATGGTTTGTTGATGTACGGATACAGCAGCCTTCCATACATGAACTCCACTCAGACCGACATTGCTACTGACGATGCTGTCACAAACCAGTTGGGAAGCAGTCTCCTCAACTTGGCAACAGGTACTTGGGCTGCTGATGCAAACCCTTCTCCTATCAACCAATGGGATGGATGCTTGGGCGGTATCCAGTATGTGAACAAGTTCCTTTCAATCGTTGAGGAAGTAGGATGGACTCCAAGTTCTAAAGCAAAGCAGAAGATGTTTATTGACCGTCTTAAGGGCGAGTCATTCGCTATCCGCGCTATTCTCTACCTCTCACTGCTTCAGGCACACGGAGGTTATGCTAACGACGGTGAGCTCTATGGTGCACCTCTCTTCACAAAGCCTCTCGATGCAGGAACAAACTTCAACATGGCTCGTGCTACGTTCTCTGAATGCATGGATCAGATTTTCCTCGATTGCGACAGTGCAATGATCCTCCTTCCTATGGATTACGTTAACATTGATAGCACTGCTCAGATCACTAATGAGGAGTACAAGAAGCTCGGTGCTGAGTTCGCTGGTTACAACAGTGTATTTGGTGCAGTATCAAAGAACCGTATCTCTGGTAGAATCGCTCAGGCTGTAAAGGCTCAGGCTGCACTTCTCGCAGCCAGTCCTGCATTCCGCGAAAAGAGTAATGTGACTTCAGCTCAGGCTGCTAAGCTTTGTGCTGATGTTATCAAGAACTGTGAAAGCAAGAAAGCACTCGATCTTTTTGACCCATTAGGTCATTTGGATTGGTACTCTTCAACTTACAAGCAGTCTATCGACGGAAATCTCCCTGAGGTTCTTTGGCGTAATGACCGTTCAAAAGACAACTCTCAGGAGAAGGAGCAATTCCCTCCATCACTCTTCGGTAATGGTCGCGTGAACCCTTCACAGAACCTTGTTGATGCATTCCCA
The DNA here is from genome assembly GCA_024401305.1 of Bacteroidaceae bacterium. Taxonomy (GTDB): domain Bacteria; phylum Bacteroidota; class Bacteroidia; order Bacteroidales; family Bacteroidaceae; genus Prevotella. The sequence continues at coordinate 14,748 of JAKSLI010000060.1, forward strand.
ATGAACAATGGTCTTCCTATCACAGACCCTGAGTCTGGTTATGACCCACAGAATCCATACGCTAACCGTGATATGCGTCTTTCTAACACCGTTATCTACAATGGTATGAAGTTCAAGACAGGCAACATCCTCACTGGTGTTGGTATGGCTTACGGTAGTAATGAAAATCCTCAATTCGACGACAACCTCCAGTTTGGTTCAAGATCTACTCGTACCGGTTACTACTTGAAGAAGCTTCTCCGTGAAGACGTAAGTGCAAACCCAAGTTCTCCAAGTCCACAGAACCACATCTATGCACGTATCCGTTACACTGAGCTCTTCCTCGCATTCGCAGAAGCAGCAAACGATGCGTGGGGACCTAAGGGCGACCCAGAGGGACTCGGTATAACAGCATACGATGTGATCAAGGCTATCCGTGAGCGTGCTGGTATCGGTAAGGACGAATTCGGCCGTCCTCTCGTTGGTGGTGACAAGTATCTTGACAGAATACAGGACAACAAGGAGCTTATGACAGACCTCATCCGCAACGAGCGTCGCCTTGAGCTCTGCTTCGAGAACAAGCGTTTCTGGGACCTTCGTCGTTGGAAGATGCCTCTCAATGGCACTATCCAGGGTATGAAGATTGAGAAGATCAACCCTCAAGATCCTGATAGCAAGCTCAAGTACACAATATTTAATGTTGAGGATCGCGTATTCGACGACTCTTACCAGTGCTACGGTCCTATTCCAAAGGGCGAAGTACTTAAGTGGAGCAACCTTAAGCAGAATAAGGGTTGGAAGTAAAATCAAGGTTATAAGGTCGTAAGGTTTTGAGGTTATAAGGATATATCCTGCAAACCTGAAAGCGAAGCGACCTAAAAACCTAAAAACCTAAAATAAATATATGAAAGTAACAAAATATTTATATGGAGTAGCTTTGGGAGCTCTCTCACTTTCAATGGCATCTTGCTACAATGCTGACAAGGAGTTCCCTGACTATGAAGGAGGTACAACAGCCTACTTCGCATATCAATACCCAGTACGTACTCTCATACTCGGTAACGATATCTACGACAACTCCTTGGACAATGCCCACAAGTGCCAGATTTGGTCAACAATGGGTGGAGCATATAATGGACGCAACGCAGTAGTACAGATTGCTGTTGACAACTCACTTTGCGACAATCTCTTCTTCGTTGACGAAGGTGGAAACCCAGCAAATCCTGTTCTCCCAATGCCTGAGAATTATTACAAGCTCAGCTCACTCAGCATCCCTTACAATGGTGATGTTCGTGGTAATGTGGAAGTTCAGTTCACAGACGCTTTCTTCCAGGACGAGGAAGCTGTCAATAACACATACGTTATTCCTCTCGTAATGAAGAGCGTAACAGGTATTGACCACATCCTTACTGGTAAGCCACGTGAAGGACTCACACCTGCACGCACTGACCTTACTAGCTGGGAAGTAGAGGCTAAGGACTATGTCCTCTACTGTGTTAAGTACATGAACCCATGGCAGGCACGTTATATTCGCCGTGGTGCGGATGATATTACCGAATGGGACGCTCACACAAAGGATAATATCAATGAGATGAATGTACGCAAGGACTTCTCTCTCGTAAACTCTGACCCTAATCGCTATAAGGAGAATCCTGTGAATGCTAATGATGAGATTTGCAGCATCATTACAAAGAACATGAATACATGTATCTTCCCTATTTCCGTAAAGCGTATCACCTACGACTGGACAGATCCTAAAGAACCTAAGCTGAACCCTGCTATCCCTTGTAACCTTATCCTCACATTTGAAGGCAACAAGTGTACAATCTCTTCAAATGATCCTGACGTAGAGGTTACAGGTTCTGGTGAGTTCATCACTAAGGGTACTGAGCAGGCAGCTTACAAGGATTACCAGTGGGGAAGCATGAATGGCGAGCTTGTACAGCGCGACATCCTCCGACTTCAGTACAAGATTACGTTCAAGACAGGCAAGTATCTCTATACTAAGATCGACGAAAAGACCAAGAAGGAAATTCCAGTTTACCTTGAAGGCGACATGACGTCAGCTTCAGCAGATACTCTCGTTGTCCAGACTCGTGAGTCTAATAGAAAAGTATTCTTCTCACCTGCATACGTTAAATAATAATAGGAGACAAAGAATATGAAAAAGTTTATTAAGAATAGTCTTTATATGTTGGTAGCAGGAGCTCTCGCGGCTTCCTGCGCCGACTATAACGAGTTTGATGGTTTTAAGGCAGAAGCAGACCCTTCAGCCGTACTGCCATATCAGGATTTAGAGCCTATCAAGTCATATATCGACAGGGATGCCAATCCTAATCTGGAAATCGGTGCTACCCTTGACATTACAGAGTTCAACAAGCAGGAGCTCTCACATGCTGCTGTTATGACAAACTTCGACAATGTTTCATTCGGCAAGTCACTCATGTCGGGTACTATCGTCAGTGACAAAGGTGTCATGAACTTCATCAACATGATGGATCTCCTTGACCACATGGATGAAATCGACGGTTCTGTTTTCGGTAGCCCTATCGTAGCTAACGCAAGTCAGTGCGACGGTTGGTTAAAGTTGCTCACAGCACCTATTGAAATCACTGTTGACTTCGTTCCAGGAAAGGCTGTAAATTTCAATGATTACAATGTTGGCGACATGCCTTGTACTAACAAGAAGACAACAGCCAGCATGATGGCGAAGATTGTTAAGTATGCCGACCAGAACGCACTCAGCCTTCCTTCTCAGTCAAAGGCGAACATCATCGAAGGTTTTGAAGTTGACCCAAAGGCGACATATACAACCACATTCTGGGCGATGTGTGATAAAGAGAACACTAGCTTCAGGGTTAATTTCTCAGGTACTGTAGTTAATGGTACTGCCACTGGCGACGGTAAATGGGTAATTCCTACAGGAAAGTGGACTAAGGTTACTGTTGAAGCACAGGCTCCTGAAGACGTAACTGAAGGATTCCTTGAGATTGAAATGGTTCGTGGTTCACAGATGTATGTCCAGAAGGTTGAGGTAGGCTACTACCCAGACAACCACGTTCCTCAGACTCCAGAAGCAAAGAGCGACACAATCATGTATGCTCTCAACAAGTGGTGTGATGGCCTTATGGACATCAATAAAGGTCGCATTAAGTCGTTCGACCTCATCGATGAGCCTATCGACAACGGTTCTGTTCTCGAAAGCGGTATCATGGATCTCAAGCATTCTACTTCCGATATCTACTGGCAGGACATCCTCGGCAGCGAGAACTATGCTCCAGCAGTAGCTAAGATCGTTCGCGAGAAGTTCGCTGAGTATGGTGGCAATGCCGACGAACTCAAGCTCTTCATCAGCGAAACTGGTCTTGAGAATCCTACGAAGATGGAAAGCCTTAACGAGTGGATCAAGATTTGGGACGGCAACGGTGCCAAGATAGACGGTATCACAGCAAAGCTAAACCTCACATACTACGAAGACCCAACTTATCAGGAAGCTAGCAAAGTAGCTTACGAAGCTCTCCTCGACAACTTGGCTAAGACTGGCAAGCTCATCCGCCTCGCTAACTTTGACATCAAGTATGTAGATGCAAATAATCTGAACGTAACAACTGTTAAGATTACTGACGAGCAGCGCCAGAAGCTTGCAGACTACAACGCTTACGCTATCAAGACTTACATGAGTAAGATTCCAAAGGACAAGCAGGCTGGTATCAACAAGACTACACTTGTTGACGGTGGTGATCCTATAGGTCTCTGGAGTAAGAATAGCAAGACAAGCGACTGGGTTCGCAATGCTACTTACAAGGCATGGTGTGACGCTCTTAGCGGAAAATAAACTTATGGAGGTGCGGTGCCCTCACCGCACCCTATACCCTCTTAATGGATGGTGTCGTGCGGGCACGACACCTCCATAAAAAGTAATTTTCCTTATATTTTGAAACATAAAATGCTCATTTTAAGCATATAATGGCAATTTTTCTCCTTTTTTTTTGGGGAAAGAATAATTTTTTGCTAATTTTGCACACATAAATCGGCATTTTTGAGTCGCAAAAACTAAAACAAAATATCAATCTTTTTATTAACCTAATTATTTCTTTATGAAAAAATTATTTACTCTCATCGCTCTCTTGGCTATGTTCATGGGAGCTAAGGCTGAGACGATCAAGGACGCAGAGGTTATTTTCTCTGAAGTTACTGAGATCCCTCGCTTCTCATGGGGTGGTAGCGAATCTGCTTTCGCACGTCTTTCTCTTCAGGACGGTTGCCTCCACTTCCACAGTGAGGAAGCTACAGACCCTTCTTGGGACTGCCAGTTCTTCCCTATCGGTGGTGTTGACGCTGAACCAGGCGTTACTTACACTCTCCACTACAAGGTAAAGGGTGACCACAATGGTAATGTTTCTATGCTCGGTTTCGGTCAGACTCCTTACGGTCAGTTCGCAATCACTACTGATTGGGTAGAAGGTACAGTTGACTACGAGTGTACAGAGGCTAATGGTAACATCCTCA
>JAKSLI010000061.1 GCA_024401305.1 Bacteroidaceae bacterium
TTGATATTGACAAATACTTCAATCTGCTTCGCATGAAGGGCTATGAGGTCAAGCCAAAGTATGACACTACCAACGGCAAACTTGTAGGCTATACAATCGGCAAGAATGCCTCAGTATTCAAGGCTTCTGCCATCGGTCGTAGGTTCATGGTATCACAGCTTGAAGCCACTTGGAAGAAGATGCATCCTAAGCCTACTCAGGTCAAGATGCGACCTGCTTCACCTTCCGTTACTCCGGCTCGCCCTGCTCGCCCAGTTGCTCAGACAACGAAACCTACCCAGTCCAATTCAAAGCCATTGCCAGTTGCTACCAAGACTGCTTTCAGTTTCAATGTTGGCGGTGAAATGAAGAGAATCTGGATTCCGAACACGGTCAAGGACATCTTCCTCAATGAGGTTCAGGTTCCTGACTCTGAAATGACTGCAGCAAAAGAGGACATTTCTCATGTTGGTATGCTTCTCTTCCTTGATATGATTGATGCAGCAACAACAGTGTCCGAATCATGTGGCGGTGGTGGTTCTGCTCCTTCGTATGGTTGGGGCAAGGATGATGACGAAGACGAACGTGAGAGGGCTCGCAGATGCCTCCAAATGGCTCATGCTATGTGCAAGCCACAGCAGAAGAGACGTACATTCCACCGTTAAACAAATACCCATATCAATGAGAAGAACAAGCAATATAGAAGAGTTCATCGATGATGACGAGCAGAAGCCCGACTTCGATGACATGATGAGCGAAGTCCTGGAAGAGATTGAAGAGCATGATGCCGAGGATGCTGTTGTCAGCCGTGCGCCTGAACTCAGAAAGTTGAGTGAGAACATTGACAAAGCGACCAACACTTGGATTAATGCTACTCTTCAACTGGAGTCTGCCATCCGTAAGTACAATTCGGCTCAGACAGCCCTTGACAATGCAGTTGACACTATCAGCGGTAGGGTTGACTCCATCAACACACACATCGACAAAGTTCTGGAGGATGCGCCAACCAAATTGCAGGTTTCAGTCATAGTCAGAGATGAAGACTGGCAGAAGATTCAGGAAATGCACACCAAGCAGCAACAATGGATGACGGCTCAGATGCAGAAGCATATCCGTGAAGTCAATGAACTGTTTTATGAAGAACGCAGAAGGGTTCAGGAAAGGTACAAGGAGTACGATGGAACCTACCTCGGACACTATGTGCAGTATTTCTTCTGGTTCTTCTTTGTCCTTGGGCTTGTCATCTTTTGTTTTATTGTTGTGATACCTATCGTCAAATACTTCCGCTGGTCCTAATTATACAATCTGTGCACCTGTAGAGATAAACAATGGCTCCCCATTCTTTTTTTTGCGGAATGGGAAGGTTATGTTTTATTTCTGCTCGTTTGCAGGGACTCACAATTTGTATTTTGCCTTGGCTATATACTAAGCAACAAAGACCGTGGAGACATTGTTCTGTGACTACCAGCAGGATGATTTCTTCAAACAGGTGTTTGCAAACTTGAAGGAGATAAAAAACTTTGCGTAAAAAAAAGAAATGCAGGAAAAACTGCAAAATCAAAAACGAATCATCATATTTAGAAAGTCAATCAGATATTGGAATGGTTGACCGTTCTCTCTTTTTTAAGTACAAAAACATATTAATCCTTATTGGCTATTCTTTCACGTATGGACTTGCCTGTTGCAAGGTTTATCCCATAGATATCTACGTACTCAACATGTAAAGAGTTTGGTGATCGGAGCTGAGCAAACATCTTATTGATTTGAATGTTTTTCCCATTCATAGTGCAAAGGGCGACCCATTTGCCAGAACGACGGCATACCTTGATGTCAAGTTTGTCATATGCTGTGAGATGTATTGTCACTTCATTCTTCCCACGATTTACTACTTTGTAACCGAATGCCATCTTACGTTGAAAGAATGACAGTTCCTTTTTCTCCCCTCCTTCTTCTGCTCTAATCCAATATACAGAAATCGGTTCTTTGGTGTCGAGAATATCATTGTTTAGGTTGACATCGTAGCAGATGTAATTGCGATTCTTACTACGTTCAAAGCGGAACAAATGTCCTTCAGGTGCAGCAGCAAGAGCCATTGCAGCTACACAGAGAAATGCTATGATAGATAATATTTTTTTCATTTTATGTGTTTCTTTTTGAAAAATTACTAGAAACTTACTTGTAATCCAAATCTTACACCATTCTTCTTCGTGCCAGGATGATCATTGTAGGCTAAACGGTGAACCCACTCTATGGAGAAGAACTTCAATATGTTGTGTATGCCAGCAACCACCTCCATGTAAGGTCTGTGGGAGTCGATGGCATACGAACCCTTCGGCAATATGAAGAGGGTTTCATCATCAGGATTGCATGCAGGATTGTTCTTGTCAGTCAGTTTGCCCCAGATGCCCTTGAAGGCAACATACTCACGGAATTTGAGTTTCTTCAGTAGTGGGATTCTGTTGAACAACTTCCCGTTCATGTCCCATGCCACAGACCAGAACATCTTTCTGTCCATAAACAGTTCCATGTTGTGAAGCATGTTGAATGTGCCTTCCTGTTCTATGTATGAAAGGTCGATAGGTGGAGTCATGAGCAGAGGGAACGGCAACCTGTTCCATTGTGCTGCGGCACTAAGGTTTACATCAATGTATCCAAAGCTGCCTAACCACTGGCGCTTATACACATTAAGTTCCGTCAGGTTCATTCCGTATTGTCCTCCGAGGAATCCCTTCATGCCCACGGTGTGACGCACACTCAGACTGGGATTGTCGAAGTTGATTGGATATCGCCTTTGTTTAGTGTTGATGTATGTCTGTCCGGGTGTATAGGTCAGCCCCACGGAGCACTCCGTAGTACGGAACGACTCCTCTACCACCCCATTGTTCACATGAATGAAGTGAAGGTTTCCTGCCACCCGATTGCTCTCCGTCTTGATGTCTGCAGAGAGGTTCAGACCATAGTCCGTTTCATAGACAAACGACAACTTCTGTCTGTTGTAAAAATACATTTGGTCTATCTTCTCCGTCCTGATACCCACGAGCACGTTATCTTTGTCGTTCATCAAGAACTTGTCAGAAGGCGACATGACATCGTAGGTGGATTCGAAGGAAAGACTCCTTTGGGGGAACTCGAATGGGGAATTCTTCTTTTTGTTGAACGAGAAGGTTACTATGCTGCCGTAGTAATTCTTGCTGGACTTATAACCATGTGCATAGTACCCATTCCAGAACCAATGTGGATTGAGCGCTCCCATTGTTCTACCGCTCAATCGAGTACGGAAACCATCCACAAAGTTACCAGAAAAAGTACTTATTACTGGACCGAAATCAAATTTGCTCGGCTTATCGTTGCTGCTTGTCTCTATATAATTTTCAGCAAAACATTTAATAAAGAACAGCGGTACTCTCATTCCCTTGTATTGTTTCAGTTGGTCAATGAACGAGCTGACTGACTTCTCCTTTTCTGATAGCTCCACCCTCCTGTATTCATTCCAGAAGTCATCATCGCGGTTTCTCGCATTGGCAACGGCTTTCTCCTTCGCCTTGCCACGAAATAATCCATTGGGAAGTTCGTCGAAAGCATAGTCGGACAAACGGGTGTTCCTCACCACCAGCATGTTCTGGTTCAAGATGGTCATCTCTGCCCACATGTCATCTTCTGTCAGCGCCCATTCTCCATTATCCAACATCGAGAAGACTTGGCTCACGTGCATGTCGGTAACAAAGTTCACATCGCTCTTCTTCGGCAGGGTGAGGTCGCAGCGTTTCACCTGTAGCGTGGAATCCTTAATTACATACAATTCGCCATTGAAGCCAAAGTCCTGCTGATTGTTAGGGAAGAACCTGAGATGTATACACTCATCCCTATCCACCTTCACGGTATCTTCAATATAGAAATGATAGAACTGGGTGGCATGACTTCCTATGGGACTTGGAAAAGGATATTGCAAAAGACGTACATAATCCTTGTTGATATCAACATCCTGAAAAACTTCCTTTAACATTGTATTTAGGACATCACCTGTCACCAAAAGTTGGTTAATGCCTGAACTTGAAACACCTTGTATGATATTTTTCTCAGTTCTTGGATTCTTCCTGTACACATACTGCTTCACGGTTTCATCAACGGACAGAGGCAATATAGTCATGTTGTTATATGGACTTTTTTCGGTATGTTCATTCCATTTGAATTTGTCATTTGGAATACTGTCAGAATTCGCCTTTTTGTAGTCGTTCAAGGCTAAAGATATTTTTTGGTATTTGTTGTACTGAAAATAGTCATATTTCTCAAGACTATTGGCAGTCCGGGCAGCAACAACCTTTTTCATCAATTCCACAGCCGGATTGTTTTTCCTTGAATATCTATGCCGTTTTGACTTTACCACGATTTCCGTGAGAAGTTTAGTGTCCTCCTTCATCTTGACGATCATAGACAAGGGGGTTTGGGAATCTATCGCAATTTGCTGTTCGGTATAACCGATACAAGAAATATAGAGTGTCCAACCCTCATGCCTTTCAATTGTAAAATTGCCGTCCAGAGCTGTTGTCATCCCCACTTCATGTCCTTTGTAGTGTATAGAAGCATAAGGTATCGGTTCGCCTGATGCATCATCCAACACAATACCACTTATATTCTGCGCCACAACTATCTGTGCAATCAATAAACTTAGCAATAATATACAAAATCTTTTTATCATTTATTTTAACTCACGATACACTGGGGCGAACCAATGAAACATTTTTATATCGTTATGTATAAAGACCTCCGTTGACAGAGATTACATTTCCTGTAATATAACCAGCTTCGGGTGTGATTAAGAAGCCAACTAATTCGGCCACCTCTTCCGGAGTGCCAAAGCGTCCGGCTGGTATCTGCTTCTTCAATGCAACCTCGTCAAGCCCCTCTGTCATGTCTGTCTTGATGAAGCCTGGGGCAACAGCATTGACGGTTACTCCGCGACGTGCCACTTCCTGTGCTAACGCCTTCGTGGCGGCTATTATTCCGCCCTTGGCAGCAGAATAGTTGGTCTGTCCAGGCAGTCCCTTCAAGCCACTGACCGATGCCATGTTCACTATGCGACCGAAGCGATGTGCCTGCATCGCCATAAGAAGAGGCTGGGTGACGTTATAGAACCCATTGAGGGAGGTGTTGAGCACACTGTTCCACGCTGCATCTTCCATCAGAGTCATGGTACTGTCATGGCGTATGCCAGCATTATTCACCAGCACCTCTATGTACTCGCTAGGATGTTTCTGATGCCACTGATATATGGCATCTCGTGTTTCTTCAAGATTGCCAACATCGAAGCGCATGAGTTCGCCACTGCCACCATTAGCCTGCATCTCTGCCAGTGTAGCATTTGCCGCCTCTCTATTGCCAATGTAGTTTATAAGAACGTGATATCCCATAGCAGCCAATTTGATACATAAGGCACGACCTATGCCGCGGCTGCCACCAGTTACTAATGCATATTTCTTTATCATATTAAAATCATTAAACCTTTAAACTTATAAACCCTTTACCACCTTACACGTCTCGTATGCCGTCATCGTTACGCCCTCTATGCCTGGCAGGCAAACGCTCTGCCCTGTAAGGAAGAGATTCTGCAATGGAGACCTTACCGTCCCGTACGTAAGCATTGACCTGCTACAGTCCTTGCGCGTGCCAAAGGCATTGCCATCAGGACTCATGAGATAATCCCGGTATGTCAACGGAGTGCTCGTATAGTATGTCTCTACGGCATCACCCAAACCAGGTATGGCACGTTCTGCGAGTTTGACGCACTGCATAGCCTTTCGTCGGCACAGGTCCTTGTATGATTGCCCTCGTCTGCCAGAGGTGGTAGATTTCCATTCGCACGATTCTTCCCAAAGCATGGGTGTCATGATGTCTATCTGTGTTGCGTAGCCATCACCATCTTCCGGTACTCGGCTGCTAATCATCGCTCCTGTTACACCGTCACCACGTCGGTAGAAGTCCCACACATCGGGGGCATCATAGACGTATAGATTGTGATTCGGATATTCTATGGTCTGCGGCTTCAGTACGAGCGATGCCGTAAACATTCCGAACGTACTCTCTGTCTCTATGCTCCTTTTTATAAATCGCGATGTTCTCCTTCCGTTGTCGTCAAGGAGTTCCACCAGAAGCTTGGGATGGATGTCAGCTATGACCTTGTCGGCACTGTATTCCGCACCATCATCGGTAATGACTTTTTTTACCGCTTTATCATCATGCACCAGTTGTACGACTCTCTTGCGTGTAAGAACCTTGCCGCCGTTCTGCTCGATGATGCCCTGCAGATGGTTTGTTATCATGTTGCCATCCCCCCTCAGTCGCCAACTACTGTCAATGTAGCTGCTTTGAGCGTGTGCGAAGTTAAACAGCGGAAGCGTCTCCCTGCGCAGTTCCAGCTTCATGGCTCCGGCGCTGACCACATTGATGAGCATTTCGTCGCTGAACGTCTCGTGAAGATAGTCCCATGCGTTTACCTCCATGTCGTCTTGTGTAACGTGGCGCATTCGTGCCGCATAGCTCTGTAAGGCGCGTCGCTGATGGGGGAACTCACGGGTCAGTTCTTCCAGAAAGTGGTCCCATCCCTGTAGCAGGCGGTATCTATGATCACCTATCAGCACAAGGTCGAAGCATTCGTCCATACGCTGCCAAGGCAAACCGAGCAGTCCGAGGTCAGCGAAAGCCGCATGAAGCGGCTGGTCCTCCGCCAGTCCACCGACATAGTGCAGCCCCGTGTCAAATCTGTGCACACCACGCCTGTAGCTTTGTATGGAGCCGCCAGCTTTGTCTGCTTGCTCAAGAACAGTGACCTTATAGCCATCCTTTGCAAGAATGGCTCCGCAGATCATTCCGCCGAGTCCGCCACCTATTATTATAATGTCTTGTTTCACACTTGATTTGTTCTTCTAAATAACCTTTAGTGAAGAGCAAAGAACAATAATTCCCGTCTGTTCTTCACTCTTCCTATCTTTTGTACTAATCCAATTCTTCATCTGCCTCGTATCCCCCCATCTCACGGAGTGCATTCTTAAGCATAGTATGTTGCTGGTAAAGGTGATTAACAGCTTCTTCCCCTTGGGTGTAATCGTGCATAGGAGCCTTGAGGAAGAATGACAGGAAACGCTGTGTGCCATACTTGCCAGCGCGCATTGCAAGGTCAGAAAGCAATACAAGGTCAAGACAAACAGGTGCTGCGAGTATTGAGTCGCGACACAGGAAGTTAATCTTAATCTGCATAGGATACCCCATCCATCCAAAGATATCTATATTGTCCCATGCCTCTTTCTCGTCATTACGAGGAGGGTAGTAGTTGATTCGCACCTTGTGATAATAGTCTTTATAGAGATCTGGCTGATTCTCAGCCTTGAGAATGGTCTCAAGTGTAGAAAGTTTTGACACCTCTTTGGTGCGGAAGTTTGCTGGTTCGTCAAGCACAAGACCATCGCGATTGCCGAGAATGTTTGTTGAGAACCAGCCATTCAGTCCCAGACAGCGGGTGCCAATGATTGGAGCGAAGCCCGACTTTACAAGTGTTTGACCAGTCTTGAAGTCCTTTCCCACGATAGGCATCTTAGTCTTTTCTGCCATTTCCCACATTGCAGGGATGTCGAGTGTAGTATTAGGAGCACCCATGATGAAAGGTGCGCCTTCTGCAAGCGCAGCATAAGCATAGCACATAGATGGCGCAATGTTCTTGCAGTCGTTAGCTCTCATTGCTGCTTCAAGATGTTCCAATGTGTCGTGAACGTCCATGTTGATAGGTACATACACCTCGGTTGAAGCTGCCCAAAGCACTACAATGCGGTTGCATTTCTTCTCAGACTTGAAGTTTCTTATGTCAGCGCGCAGTTGTTCCACCATATCCCAGCGGTTCTTGCAGTCCTTTACGTTTGTGCCTTCAAGACGTTTTGCAAAGTCCTTATCAAAGGCAGCCTTCATAGGCACTATCTGTTTCAGTTCGTCTTCTACAGGCATAATGTCCTTGGCTTTAAGAACATCGGCATTGACTGCTGACTCAAAGGCGTTTGCTGGGTAAACATCCCACGTGCCGAATACGATATCGTTGAGGTCAGCTATAGACACAATCTCGCTGTAGTGAACATATTTCTTGTTCTCACCCTTGCCGATACGTATCTTGTCATATTGTGTCATTGAGCCAATAGGCTTGGCTAGTCCTTTGCGAGCCATCAATACGCCCGTCATGAATGTTGTAGCCACGGCACCGCAGCCAACAACCATTACTCCGATTTTGCCCTCAGCAGGCTTAACATCTGTTTTCTGCATAATAGTTTATTTAAAAATTGTTATTTCCGTTTTTATTGTTAGTGGTGTTTATTTTGCTATGTATCTTTAGTGTGATGTCAGATACCTTTCTGTCATTTCGTAAAACTTTGCCAAAGGCTTTATTCGCACCAGTATTCCTTCAAATATGAGGATTCCTGCCACGGCTGTCAGGATGCCTAAAAGCACATCAATAATATAATGATGTCCGCTGTAAACGGCAGAAAGGCAGATGCCTATTGCCACCAAGCCTATTCCGTACTGCCACCATTTATGCCCCTTAACCTTTATGGCATAAAATAATGTCACGACGTTGTATGCAGCATGCAGCGATGGTATGGCGGCAAAGACGTTTGCGTTCTTGTTATATATGTTTTCAAACACAGGAAGACCCACCAGGTCATCAAAATGTGCGAATCCTGCCACATTGCCAGGTGTGCCGAGTATAGGTTCAAAACCAAACTGCATGACATACCACGGTGGAGCGGAGGGGTGTATATAATATCCCGCAAAACCTATAAGATTGGTCAGAAGGAATGCCGATGAAAGGTGGATGGCAACCTTACCGTGACCCGTTAGTTGCAGAATAAGGGTATAAACCACAGGCAATGGAATCCAGCAAAGGTAGAACAATCCGCTAAGAATGTCTGCTACAGCGCAATGATGAATGCTGAAGTATTCGCATGGAGTCACCGTACCTGCAACCGTTGCTATGCCGAACAACTGCTTTTCCAGTTCATAGACATTTCTGACATCAATTTCTTTGAACAGATAGTTAGGCCATAGTCCTAACATAAAGTATGTCATGGCGAAGATGATAAACGGTGTTACTACCGTCAACAGCCTCGGTATTTGTCTTGGTAAGTATCTCATGACACCATTTCCTTCATTTAATTTTTACCACACCCGAAAACGCAATACAGTCCGTATTGCCATCACTCATCTTCGCCTTTGTCAGGTAGGAGCCATCGTCCATCGGAGTTGTCGCTATGGATATACAGAACCGGCAATTTTCCTGCGGACGAGCCACGGACAGAAAACGACACTTGTTGATCTTGGATATCCGCACCTCTTGTGCCAATACAATAGAGGCACATTCGCGTATCAGTTCCACACCACATACTCCAGGGCAGATGGGATTGTCGGGAAAATGTCCCTCGAAGATTGTGCTGGCAGAGTTGATTAGGATTGTAAAACTACCAGAGACACCATCCGTCTGAAAGTCAATCATAGTGTAGTATTCATCCTCCAGTAACATAGTTTTCGGCTTTTTAGTCATCATCTTCTTCAATGAATATTTTGATTGTTGATTCTGCAACTACGGCATCGTCCACGTACGTCGTGGCACGTACCACAGATATGCCGCAGGCGGTGATTCCTTTGCTGACAATGGTTCTCAGGCAATCGCCTACCTTCGGGTATGAATGGAGGACGAAATCACGCAACTCACCGATCATGCCCAAGGGAGGGCACAGTGCCCCCTCCTTGAGATGGTGATAACCTGCCACGGCGGCCGCTGTCTGTGCCATATTCTCGATTATTCCGGCTTCAGAGAGCATGCCTTCACTGGTGAGAACGTTGTCTTTCGTGACCTCGAAAGTCGAAGTGCCAGAACCTTCTGCCACATCAAGCAACTCGTCAACCATGAGAAAAGGTTCCCGCTGCGGTATCAGTTCTTTTATCGAATACTCCATTATTTGTTTACGTGCGAATCTATGTAGTCGTAAAGATTGCTGAATGTCTTGATCCCAGGAAGCTCTGTCTTAGAAATCAGTACGCCATATTTTGCCTGTACTATTCCAATAAGGTCAACAAGACTGAGACTGTCAAGGTTGAGCGTCTCGTAGATTGGTGCATCAGGTACGATGGCACTCTCTTCAATCTCAAACTCTTCTGCAAGTTCACTGTTAATTTCGCTGATAATCTGTTCGCGTGTCATAATAGTTTCTTTTTTTAGATGTTTTTTATTAATAATGTTGAATTAGTTCCACCGAATCCGAATGAGTTGGACAAGAACATATCGAAATGTTGTTCGCATGTCTCTGGTATGATGTTGAGGCATGAGGTTACGTCGTCTGGACGTTCAAAATTGATGTTTCCAGCGATAAAGCCATTCTTCATCATCAGCGTAGAATAGATAATCTCACTGGCACCTGCCATCCACATCTCATGGCCTGTCTGACTCTTGGTTGAGGTCACAGGCACAGTGTTGTTGCCAAAGATGCGAGCAATGGCCAGAGCCTCACGCTGGTCGCCAATCACGGTACTTGTGGCGTGAGCATTGACGTAGCCTATCTCTTTTGCCTCGATGCCAGCATTGTGCAGACATGCTGCGAGCGACTGTGCAGGACCATCTACGTTTGGAGTAGAGATATGATCGCCATTGCCTGAGAATCCCCAACCTGCCACTTCTGCCAAAATTGTGGCACCGCGACGTATGGCGTGGTCGTAACTTTCCAGCACCAGTGTGGCTGCGCCGCCACTTGGTACGAGTCCATCACGGGAAGCGTCAAATGGACGACTTGCCTTCCCTGGCGCATCTTCTCTAACTGAGAATGCCTGGATGCCGTCAAACGATGCAATGCCCAGCATGTTGTTCTCCTCTGCGCCACCACATACCACACAATCCTGAAGACCATTGCGGATGAGTAACGCTGCAAGTCCTATGCTGTGTGAACCAGAAGCACATGCTCCTGCTGCGGTGAGGTTGATTCCCCTCAACTTGAAGAGACATGCGAGGTTCATTGTGATGTTTGAATTCATGGACTGGAATATAGCACCACTACCACATGCCGCAGTGCTACCTGCACTGCGGAACTTGTCTATCGCCTGTACGGTTGCTTCTGCCACGGAGTCGTTGCCGTAGATGATGCCAACATCATTGTGCTGCAAATAATCACCGTCAATGCCTGCCTGTTCCAACGCTTGGCGCGTGGCCATGTAGGCATACTGTGCTTCTTCTGGCATGAAGTGGCGAAGATTGCGTGCGACGAAAGGTTTCAAGTCTGCCTTTGGCACATTACCCACCAATGCAGAACGGAAACCGGCATCATGACGTTCCTGACAGAATACTATGCCACTGGTACCCTTGTACAGTGCATCGCGAACTTCGTCGAGCGTCGTACCGAGACACGACCAAATTCCCATTCCTGTTATTACTACTCTGTTGTTCATCGTTTTATTTGTAACTTTTTAACCTATAAACTATTTAACATTTAATTCCCTTCCGTAGCAACGGCGCCGCTTATAGAAATGCGCGTTGAGTTGTCGCCATTGAGTCAGCACCTTTGCGTTTGTCTCAAGCATGGGGGCCGTCTCTGCCCATTTGTAACCTAACTCGTTGTATGTTCTGATGAGATAATCGAAGATGACGGCGTTGATGCCCATACCGTGAAACTCGGGATCGACTGCCACGAGTAGCATCTCCACCTTGTCCTCGTGCTTGAACTTCAGCGCCCCCAACAGATGCATCCATCCGAAGGGCAGTAGCCTCCCACCGCTCTTGCGCAATGCCTGTGAGAGACTGCCCAGGGTAATGGCTACAGCCACGATGCGGCCATCTGCGTTCTCAACTACTGGCACCATTCTGAGATCTATGAGTGGTATGTACTGTCGCAGGAACATCTGGATACAAGCGGGACTGAGCGCTGCGAAACCAAATAGTGGACTATAGGCTCTATTGAGGAGGTCAAAGATTCTCTCTCCATAGCCATTCTTGTAAATGTCGTGGCGCGTGACTTGACGGACGTGGAGATCATACAGCTGGCGGACAACGCTTAGCGAACGCGAGATGCGGCGCGGAACTTCCTTTGGTATGTCGAAGCGGGCTTGTATCCAGTCGGCTTCCTTTTCGAATCCCATACGCTCAAGGTGTTGGGGATAGTAGGGGGGATTGTAGATGGTCACCATGGAACCCACCTCGTCGAAATCCTCGACAAGCATTCCTTCCTTGTCGAAATCTGTGAATCCCATTGGTCCCTGTATTCTTGTCATACCCTGTCGTGCGCCCCACCGCTCTACTGCTGCGATGAGAAGCCGCGACACTTCAGAATCATCAATGAATTCTATCATCCCGAAACGAACGTAGCGGGTGTTCCAGATGGCATTGGCCTGTGGATTGATGATCCCTAATATTCTGCCTACTGTCTGTCCTTGTGCATCGTATGCCACGAACGCCTGCTGTTTCATCGTCTGCAGATTTGGGTTCTTGCTGCGGTCAAGGCTGTCTCTGATGTCAGCCTCTAGATCGGGCACATAACATTCGTTACCTTTGTATATCTTTGAGGGCAACTTAACGAAGTCGTTCATCTCCTTGCCCGTCTTGACTTCCTTTATGTAATAGCTCATGATTAAAACTTTTTAGACCTTAAAACCTTTTTTTTCATTCGCCTGAGTCATCATTGCCTCGGCCATAGCCACAGCGTTCTTTGCCTGCGTCTTGTCCAGTTCGGCTATCAGCTGACCCTTGCTCACGTGCTGACCGGCACTTACGCAAACCCTTGCCACTGCGGATCTTGTTATACTGTGTCATTGAACCAACTGGCTTTGCCAGACCCTTACGAGTCATGAGCACACCAGTTATGAATGTTGTAGCAACTGCGCCGCAGCCTACAACCATAACACCGAGTTTGCCTGTAGCAGGCTTTACTTTTGATTGTGACATAATTTTTATTGTAAAGTTATTTTTAGTTAGTGAGTTCAAGATATTTTCGTGTGAAATGGTTATTTTTCTATATCGCGCCTTACCTCCTGTAACGTTCGTTTACGATATGGATATATTAGCACTGCTGCACCACAGGCGATACAGAGCCAGATAGTGACTCCGGCAAGGTCTTTGATGGTCAGCAGCATGGCTTGTTTCTGCACCTTGCCCTTGGTGGACAGGGCTGCCATATTCTCTGCGTCTTTGTTCGACTTTCCTATGTGTTGCATTCCCAACGCTGTGCGCTGGTAAGCTTGTGCAGATGCTATCTCTGTGCGGTCGTAGTCAGAAGCGAGACGTTCTATATAATGCTGTTGGCGATGCTGAAGAGCATTGCTGTAGAATGCAGCTCCGAGGCTTGGACCGATGACGGCGCGCACTGCAAGCATGATACATACCCATGAGGAGAAAAATCGTGCTGGCGTGCGCTGAAAGGCATAAGCATTGGATAGAACATAGAGGAAAAACATACCGTAGGCACGTATCATCGTGGGATATTTCATTCGTTCGTAAAGTCCTTCGTTCTGTACTTCGAAATACATATAGAGTGCTGACAAACCAATGAAAATGAAGCCCATCAGATGCATCCATCGGAAGTCGCATCCTTTCTTTCTCAAGATGATAACGGTGATGGCTCCGAGTATGTAGCCTGGCAGTGCCCAGTTGCCGAGTGATGCTGTCTGCCAGTTGTCGCACTTCATGCCTATCTGCATAAAGACGGTGACGCACATGGAACTGCACATGAGGAACATCAGTGAGGCGTAGAGGAACATTGACCAACGAACATTATGCAAATGAAGTACGCGCAACACAAGGAAGCGCCCTTCCCTACCACGGTCGAGGAACAGCATCACGGCAAAGGCTACTGTGCCGATGATGGCTGCAAGACGTATGGTGTCATTGGCAAACCAGTCGTATGTCTTGCCATAGACAAGGATATAGCACAGGCATGCCATGCCTATACCGAAGGAAACGAGATTGCCGAAATGATGGAACGTGTATTTACGTGGAGGTACCTCATCGTAACTCTTGAATCGCATCGTCAGAGTGACTATCAGCAGGCAGATCAACAATATGCCGATGAGTGCAACGTACATCATCTTCCAGTCGTATTCAAATGTGAGCCATGCCAGAAAACTATTGTCCAACTGTCCGTAGATCATGAAGAAGAGATATGCTACTGCCTGTCCCATGATTTTCTTCGTGTCGCTCTTTTCCCACTCTTCGTCCGTCTTGGGCTCATTTCCTGGAGCGAGAGTCTGCACGATATTCTTCCCTGCAAGATAATTGAGCAGTGTGAAGAGTATGCAGAGTATCATCATGAGTTTCAATATGCCGATGCCAAAGCTGAATACGGCAAGCATCATCATTTGGTCGGTCAGGGCACACACGCCATTGAAGAGTATCAGAAGAGTGTAGCCAACCGTCAGCAACAGCTTCGGACGCAGATTGAGACTGTAGGGCAGGAAAAATGCGCCGAAGGCTGACATGCCGATGCTTACCATGAAATTGGCAAACTGAATGTGCTCACTGATAATGCCAAGACTGCTGTACAGTTCGGTGCTTATGCAGGAGAACGCACCTCCAGAGCCAAGCACTGGCGTAAACAGCAGAAGCAGTATGACGATGCCTAACGGTTTGGGCACCCATGACTGAAAAGGACTTCCCATTACTTCTCTGCTTTTACTACAGCCATCATGCCAGCGGCAAGACGTCGGTTGTCTTCCTTGCTGATGTTATCGAAATCAATGCGTACAGGCACGCGCTGCTGTATTTTCACAAAGTTTCCAGCAGAGTTGTCAGTAGGCACTAATGAGAATTTATTACCAGTAGCACCGGCTATGCTTGTGACATGTCCGCTGAATGTCTTTCCTTTCATGGCATCAATGGTAATCTCGCACTTCTGTCCCACCTTGACTTGCTCAAGCTGTTTCTCCTTGAAGTTGCAGATTATCCACTTCGGTGTGTCAGGAATGATGTATGTAATGGTAGTTCCAGCTGTGATGTACTGTCCCTCCTCGATGGTACGACGACCTACCTGACCATCACATGGCGCTATGACGACAGTATAGGAAAGGTTGAGTTGTGCCTGTTCCAATGCAGCCTCTGTGCGCTGGCGTGCAGCTTCAATACTTGCTGTGCGATGCCTGACCTCGCTCACTCCCGTACCTGCAGCCTTACGTTGCTGTTGTGCTGCGTTCAGCTTCTGTGTCAGAGCCTTGTATTCCACTTCTATCTGGTCAAGCTGATACTGTGTTACTGCTTTCTTTTCTAATAGATTACGATAGCGCTGACGGTCTTTCTCTAATTGCTGAAGCCTTACTTGCAGTTCTTCAATTGTGTTGTCAATGACAGAGGCACTCTGACTGGTTCGTTCTATCGTTGCACCGAGCACGTCACCGCCAGCCATGGCATCCTTGACGGCTGCCTCAGCTTCCTTCACGCGGATGAGATACTCACGCTGGTCAAGAATCATCAGCGTATCGCCTTTGTGTACATACTGATGCTCCTGGAAACAGATTCGGCTGATGTAGCCTGTGGCGCGCAGATTGACAGGTGTCATGTATTGTTCCACCTGAGCGTCGTCGCATTCCTCTTTTGTGGAATAGTCGAGGAAGAGCTGAACTGCTTTCCATATTCCCCATAGGATAATCATGATTCCGATGATAGTAACTATCCAGTGAACTATTCTCAGTATCATGGATGCCTGTTTCTTATCTTTTGCTGATGCTGGCTGTGTTGCTGCATCATTCTTGATTTCATCTGTAGTATTCATTTGTTATCTTGGTGTTATTTTATTTTACTTTATTTGCTGAGTGTGTTAAGATTGCCTGTCAGCTTAAGCAGCGAAAGGTCTGCAACCTTGAGGTTATAGTAGGCAGTAAGCAATGCTGACTGTGCCTCAGAAATGCGCATTTCATCCTGCAACACATCGGTCATGCTCGACATGCCTTCCTTGTATCGTGTCGCTGTTACTTCATAGACGCTCTCTGCAAGTTTTTTATTGTCAAGCTGTCGTTTTAGTGTTCGCTGCGAATTGAGGAAGTCGCGTTGTGCATTGAGATATGATGTCTGCAACTGTGCCTGTGTGTCTTCCAGCATCTGGCGTGCATTGTCTCCTTCTATGCGTGCTTGCTGGAGCTTGTATTTCTTGCGGAAACTGTCCCATATCGGAACCTGAACCTGCAATCCCACGCCATACATGCCCCATATCTTGTTGAACTCTGTATCTTTGAACCAATCACCAGGTTTTGGTGCGTATGCCGAGCCAGAAAGAGTACCCGTGAGGCTTACCGATGGCAGATAGCCTTGTTTTATCAATTTCTGTTGCTGTTCGCTGACTTTGATCCGTTCCTCAAGTAACTGTGTCTCGGGCAATGACGTTGACAGCCCTGCTGATGGTGCATCTATCTTTCCGGCATCTTCCTTAATTGGTACAAGACTTATTTCCTCACTTTCGGCAATGACATAGCGGAGCATCGCCAGAGTGTTCTGCAACTGATTTTGTGCATTATCGTGCTGCACACGAAGCGACTCGATGTTCAGGTCAACTCGTTGCATGTCTATCTCCAGCGACATCTGGTTGTCATAGTATGCCTTGGCAATCTCATGCAGAGCATTCATGCGTGTCAGGTTTTCATCGATGAGTTCTATCTGCCGCATACACACCTGTCCCTGATAATATAGACGTGCTATCTGTACCGTAAGATCCTCACATGCCTTGTCATACTTCAAGGTCTCTATCTCCGAGAGAAGTTTCATTACGCCCTGCTGGGTGTAAAGCATGGCGTTGTAAACAGGCATGGACAGTTTTATTCCTGCCGATGCGTTATACTGCAGCTGTTTGCTCTCATTGTATATACCATGAGCAGGTGAATAAGTAAGACTTGTTGCAGGTTCGAAGTTGTCGTTCAGATTAATAAAGCCATTGAGCTGAGGGAGTAGGTTGGCACGTGTTTCCTTTATTGCTAATTGCGATTTCCGTACGTCTCCTCTGCGCTGGCTGAGCGTGAGGTTGCGCTCTATGCCAGCATTCACGCACTCACTTAGGGTCATGCGTCGCTGTGCATGGACAACGTTGAGCGACAGCAGCGCAAACATAATTGTAAATGTTATCTTCTTCATTGTTATATATAAATTGAGACGCAAAGTTACGTTTGTTTCTTATATCCGTACATATCTAAAAGAATCCAAAAATGTTCGTTTTGTCTTATTCTGCAAAAACAGAAGCAAAAGTAGTGTTCTTTTTTGGAATAAATTATGTAATTTTGCAAACCAATAATACTTATCTGAATAATTCTATGACAAAAATATCAACAGACATAAACCTTGCAATGCTGCTTGCAGGTGAAAGCCCAAACGACAACTTCGTATGGTATATGAACAAGGTATTGGTTATGTGCGATGTTAGTCTTTCTGACGATTTCGTACATCAGTTTGTTGAGGTTCCGTTACGATTTGAGGCATTTGTTTTCCTGCTTGTCAATAGAGGTGCTATGCAGGTGAAATGTGATTTGCACGAATATACGTTGCATGATGACAGTGTCTTAATCCTCAATCCACGCAATACATTTATTATAAAGGAATCTGAGGAATGCAAATTTTCGATGATGGCAATTGACAAACTGTATTTCAAATCACTGAAATTCAACAGGCAGATACTCTTGCCGCTACTGAATGAGCTGGTTTCGACGCATTGCTTTCTGACATCAAAAAATAGCGCATCCTTGATAGGAAACGCTTTCAGGCTGATAGCAGATGTAATAAAGTCACGAATTGACGAGAGCTTATACTACGAGCAACTTAAATCATACGTACAATCAACCGTATTACTGCTTGTTAGCAATATAATTCATGCAAAGAAGGCTGTAGATGATAAAACAGACGTCATTGATGTCAAATTTACTCAGACTTATACAGATACAGAGCAGACCCACTTCAAAACCTTCCTGCACAATATCTCCGTCCACTTCAAGGAGGAACACAAGGTTGCCTATTATGCCGATCTTCAATGTGTTTCGCAAAAATATCTCAGTACGGTAGTGAAGAAAGTGAGTGACAAAGGCTGCCATGAATGGATAACATTCTTTCTTATCAAGGAGGCGTGCCATCTGCTTAGATACAGCGAGTTGAGCATAAAGCAGATATCAACGGTTCTACATTTTCCCAACGAGTCATTTTTCGGAAAATACTTCAAACAGCACAAGGGAATGTCCCCCGGACAATACAGAGAGAGCGAAATAATAATAGGCGAAGATGTAGATGATCAGGCAACTGCGATGCAGAGAAACTAAAGTTCAAATTATTGCGTTAATGAAGTCTTAAAATCACGTTAACGAATGTAAATACCACATATCTCAAATTAAACAGATGACCCACAAGAATCAGGTTAAATCACAGGGGCAAAACACCACCCTGGTTCTATGAATAAAGGGCATAGCAAATCGCTACACCCTTAGTTTCTCAATGATGCCGTATTTCACGGCTCCATATTAAGGTGGAATTTTGCCGGTCAAACATCAAGCCACAAATTCTTTCTTGACTCTTTGAACTGTGCTTATTCCTTTTCCTGTAAGTTTCGCAACATTACGGATGGCATAGCCCTTGTTTAGGAGGTTGATGACCTCTCTATATTCTTCCCTCTTTTTATCCTGGGACTTGGTTGAACCTGCAGGTCTTCCGAGTTTTCCACCTTTCTCCACATACAGTCTTCTACCTGAGTTCAGTCGGAATGAGATATTATCACTTTCCAACTGTGCACAGGTAGAAAGGGTCGCTATCATGACAGGGGCAAAGATGGAAAGTTTTTCCGTCATCGCCCAGGTGTGTCATCTGTTCCTTCTGGATATAGAGGTTGATGACAAAGTCTAAGAAGAGGTTGAAGAAAATGATGTTTAGTTCACTATTCTCTGAGGTAATGTAATATCACTGAACTTCAAAGATACTCAAATAGTAGAATTGCGTAAACTCAAACAGTTTGTTTACGCATTGTTTACGCAGAGAAAGAAAAAAGCACTTGCGATTGCTCGTAAGTGCTTGATTTTGTGGGTGGACCAGCTTGGGCTTGAACCAAGGACCTCCAGATTATGAGTCTGTTGCTCTAACCAACTGAGCTACAAGTCCAAAGGGTAGGATGCTTCGCTTTGTACGATCGCAACCTGAGGTTGTGCTACCAAGATTCGAACTTGGACTGAGGGAACCAAAAACCCTAGTGCTG
>JAKSLI010000062.1 GCA_024401305.1 Bacteroidaceae bacterium
TTTATTTGAAAAAATTAAATTTTAACTCGTCCCTAATTTTTAGTGGACACTAATGTTTATGAATAATTTCTTACAGGGCTTCAAGCATGCGCTTGATGACTACTGAGCATGAGATTTCACGGTTTGCAGCTTCAGGGATAACGAGTGAGTTCTCGCTCTCGATGACATCGTCGGTAACGATAAGTCCGCGGCGTACAGGGAGGCAGTGCATGAACTTGCCATTGTTAGTAACAGCCATGTGCTTCTCGTCAACAGTCCAATCCATCATTGTCTTGTGGTCAGCGAGGATCTTGCCGTAATCTCCTGGATTAGTCACGCCTGGGCAGCTCCAGTTCTTAGCGTAAATGAAGTCTGCGCCTTCGAAAGCCTTCATCTGGTCGTATTCTACAGTAGCGTCGCCAACGAACTGTGGGTCGAGTTCATAACCCTTTGGATGTGTGACAACGAGTTCAACATCAGCGGCATTCATCCACTCTGCGAAAGAATTTGGCACAGCCTGAGGCAAAGCGCGGCAGTGAGGAGCCCATGTGAGGACAACCTTTGGACGCTTCTTCTCAGCTGTAGGCTTCCAGTTTTCCTGAATTGTGATGAGGTCAGCGAATGCCTGGAGAGGGTGTACGGTAGCTGTCTCCATGGCAAATACTGGCTTTCCGCTGTATTTGATGAACTGATGGAGAACGGTTTCTGCGTAGTCGTACTCACGATCAGTAAGACCAGCGAACGAACGAACGCCAATCATGTCGCAGTAGGAACTCATCACAGGGATTGCCTCAAGGAGGTGTTCGCTCTTGTCGCTATCCATGATTACGCCGCGTTCTGTCTCAAGTTTCCATGCGCCAGCGTTTACATCAAGCACGATAACATTCATGCCGAGGTTCATGGCAGCCTTCTGTGTAGAGAGACGAGTGCGGAGAGAGTTGTTGAAGAATATCATCAGCAAGGTCTTATTCTTGCCAAGGTGCTGATACTTGTAGCGGTCGGCCTTTATCTCCTGAGCTTCTTCGAGAGCCTTGTTGAGATCGCCGAGATCTTTGCAGTTGATGAAAGTTTTCATTTTTGTGAGGAAGTTTTGGTTTCTGGTTTGGAGACTCGAAAATGACGCTTCGAGCACTAGAACTAATTAGAGGTGCCGTTGGCATTATTATACAAAAACAGGAGCGAAATATTGAAGTATTCAGCTCCTGTTTTTATTATATAATGTACCTATTGATTAGTTCAATTTTAGGGTTTCGCCAGTCTTGATGACATACGATGTAGGAATTCCGTTCTTCTTGCAGAGTTGCTCTACGGTCATTCCGTTGTTTCTTGCGATAGAGTAGAGAGTTTCGCCCTGCTGAACCTTGTGTGAAGTTTCCTTTACTGCTGTGCTTGCTGTAGCAGGAGCAACTGCAGGAGTCTTCTGTGCTGTAGCCTTTGCAGATGCAGGAGTTGCAGGTGTGATAGGCTTCTGTACTGTTGGAGCACTAATCTGCTTTTGTGCTGCTGCAGGCTTTGCTGCTGCAGGTTTTGGATTTGCTGTGCCAGCCTGTGCAATATGCTCAGAACGGCGGAATACGTACTTGTTGGCTGTAACATCCTGGTTTACAAAGTCAAACATGAAAGCAGGATTGATAGCTATACCGAGAAGACGAGTTTCAAAGTGGAGGTGAGAACCTGTAGAACGACCAGTGTTGCCACCGAGACCGATAGGCTGACCAGCACGAACCTTCTGGTTTTCAATTACGAGATGCTTAGAGAGGTGGCCATAAACGGTTTCAAGGCCGTTGTTGTGACGGATAACAACATAGTTACCGTAACCGTTAGGTTCATATTTTACGATGCGAACCTTACCATCAAAAGCAGAAACGATTGTGTCTCCGGTGTAAACCTTCACGTCAAGGCCTTTGTGCATTCGACCCCAGCGGCGACCATAATTTGATGTCACCACGCGGCTCTTTGTAGGCATTGCAAAATGGCGAAGGTCAACTGTGTAAGTTTCAGGGATTGCTTGGTTATAGTTGCCAACAGACTTGTTGCTCCATTCCTCATAGAGGGAAGTTGCAGGAGATGCTGCGTTTTCGCGCTTGCGGAGATTGTGAAGCATGAGAGTATCAACGGCTTTCATCTTCACGTCAGATGGTGCAAGTGCTGCCATCTTGTCCTGTGCGGAGGCGCCTGTTGTGGCAATTAATGCCGTTACTACTGTAAGTGTTAGTTTCCTTAATCCTTTAATCTTTAATGATAAATTCATGTGTTCTATATTCTTTTCTGATGGCAGTTTCCGAGATTAGTGAACTGCCCGGAATCAGAGTTCAATGGACGCGTAATTGCGCTTTAAAACAACGATTCGACTGCAAAGGTATATAAAAAATCCCGGAAATTAGCACTTTCCGGGACTTTTTTTACTTTTTTTAAGACTTTTAACGATATATGTTAAAATCGAGTTTCCTACTTTTGCTTGTTATTTCTTGATGATTCTCTTGCTAGGAGTCTTTGAAGTAGTCTTCTTTACAGCTTCATTTTTAGGAGCTTTTGCTTTGGCATTCTGGGCAGTTGCAGCTGTCTGGGCATCAGTCTTTTTGCAAGCTGCCTTCATTTCCTTGCAGTTGTCGCACTTCTTATCATTCTTGCACTTCTTGTCAGCCTTGCATTCTTTCTGCTCCTTGCAACATTCCTTCTTTGCCTTATCTTTGCAGCAATCTTGCTGAACGCTCTGTGCATTTGCTGTGAGAGCTGATGCCATTACGATGGCAGCGAGTATTAACTTTTTCATAACTTATTTGCTTTTGTTTTATGATTAATTGAATTGTTTTTATTTTTCTGCTGCAAAATTAACCAAATAAATTTTAATAATGCAAGAAAAAAGCTTACTTTTGCAGAAAATTAACATTTCAAAGATGAACATAGCGATAATTTTGGCGGCAGGAAGTGGCACGCGAATGGGTACGAAGACTCCTAAGCAATTTATTGAAGTAGAGGGCAAGACCTTGATGGAATATTCAATAGCTGCCTTTGAACTGAATGCCAATATCGATGAAATTGCCGTTGTTACGAAAGAGGAATACTTTCCGCTCGTGCAGTCGTTTGTTGAGAAGAATGGTTTCAAGAAGGTAAGGAAATTGCTTAAGGGTGGTAAGGAAAGGTATGACTCTTCGCTTGCTGCCATTAATGCATATGAGAATGACGATGACTGCCTTTTCCTTCATGATTGCGTTCGTGCTGGCGTGTCACAAAATATAATAGATGTGTGCGCGCGTGCGTTGGAGAACTATGATGGGGTAGAAGTAGGCGTTGAACCGACTGATACTGTCGTCTCAATAGATGAGGACGGTTGCATAGTTGATATTCCTGTTCGCTCTATGCTGAGAAATGCGCAAACTCCACAATGTTTCCGTCGCGGAACGATAAAGAAGGCTTTCGAGATAGCCTTGCAAGATCCTAATTTCAAAGCAACAGACGATTGCGGTGTGGTACATAAGTATCTGCCGGAAGTGAAGATCTTCGTTGCAAAGGGCGAACAGAGCAATTTCAAGATCACTTTCCAAGAAGATATAGAGAGATTCAGGAAGATGATTCTGGAGAGAAATTAATACATAGGAATTTTGCTTTCAACATCACTTAAATATTTACAAGGCATAGGGCCGCAGCGTGCAGAGACGCTCAAGAAGGAACTCGAACTTGAGACATTCGCAGATCTACTTGAGTATTTCCCATATCGCTACGAAGACCGCAGCCAGATATATCATACTAGCGACATTCATGACGGAATGCCGTACATCCAGATTTGTGGCGAGTTCGTTGGATTCGAGAAGATAAAGAATGCAAAAGGCGGAACGCGAATCGTAGGAAGGTTTGTTGACAGCTATGGTTTTGCAGAGATTGCGTGGTTCGTAAGACGCTTTGACCCAACGAAGAATCTGAAGGTAAACACGAAGTATGTTATCTTCGGAAAACCAACTATGTTTCAAGGAGTTCCGCAGTTTGCTCATCCGGAAATAGAAGAAGCTGACAAAATAAATCTTTCTGAAATGGGTATGCAGCCGCATTACCACACTACGGATAGGATGAAGAAGGCTTACTTCACTTCACGAGTAATAGAAAAACTTGAGAAGAAGCTGCTCGGCAATCTCGTAGAACCGCTTAGGGAAACCTTGCCGCCGTTCATCGTTAACAATCTTCATTTGATGAATCGTGACATGGCACTGCGCAAGATTCATTATCCGAAGACCACGGAGGAAGTTGCTGCTGCCACTCGCCGATTGAAATTTGAGGAACTCTTCTATGTCCAGATAAACATTCTTCGCTATGCAACGGAACATCGCAACAAGTATCGCGGTTATCCGATGCCAAAGGTTGGTGATGTGTTCAATAGCTTTTATTACAAGCACCTTCCTTTTGAACTGACGAATGCACAGAAAAGGGTTATTCGCGATGTGAAGAATGACATCGAGTCGGGAAGGCAGATGAACAGGCTTCTGCAAGGAGATGTCGGTTCAGGCAAGACCCTTGTTGCGTTGATGTCCATGATGCTTGCAATAGATAACGGCTTCCAAGCTTGCATAATAGCCCCAACGGAAATCCTTGCAGAACAGCATCTTGCAACAATCAAGGAGTTTATTGGCGATATTCCGCTTCAGGTGGAATTGCTTACCGGCATAGTAAAAGGAAAGAAGAGGAAACAGATACTGGAAGACCTTGTGACAGGCAAGGTAAACATACTGGTTGGCACACATGCTGTGCTTGAAGATACCGTGCAATTCTCAAATCTCGGCATGGTTGTCGTTGATGAGCAGCATCGTTTTGGTGTAGCACAACGCGCCAAGCTATGGGGTAAGAACATCAATCCGCCGCATGTCTTGGTCATGACAGCAACGCCTATCCCTCGTACGCTTGCCATGACGATATATGGCGACCTTGATGTGAGCATAATAGACGAACTGCCACCAGGACGCAAGCCCGTGAAGACATTGCACAAATACGAAGACCAGCTTGCTTCCATCTACGAGGGCATAAGGTATCAGATAGAGGAAGGCAGGCAGGTTTATGTTGTTTTCCCTTTGATCCAAGAGAGCAAGTCTCTTGATTTGAAGAATCTAGAAGAAGGATACAACAGGTTGCTGGAAGTCTTTCCTGAGTATAGATTGAGCAAGGTGCATGGTCAGATGAAGTCGGCAGACAAGGATGCAGAGATGCAGAAGTTTGTTTCTGGTGAGACGCAGATACTTGTAGCCACAACGGTTATCGAGGTTGGCGTAAATGTGCCGAATGCTTCTGTGATGCTGATTTTCAACTCCGAGCGTTTTGGTTTGTCGCAGTTGCATCAGTTGCGTGGTAGAGTAGGGCGAGGCGCTTCGCAGTCGTACTGTATTTTGCTAAGCAAACGTGAACTTGGCAACGAAACCCGCAAGCGACTGGACATCATGTGCGAATCGAACGACGGATTCCGAATAGCTGAAGCCGATTTGAAACTTCGCGGACCTGGTGACCTTGAAGGAACACAACAGAGTGGCATGGCTTTCGACTTGAAGATTGCAAACATAGCTCGCGACGGCGAACTCATTCAACTTGCGCGTGATGAAGCCCGAAAGATAATAGAACGTGATCCTCAACTCATGCTTCCTGAACATTCTATCATCAAGCGCAGATTGCAAGAACTCAAGAAAAGTATCGTTGATTGGTCGGCAATTTCGTAGCTCACAAACTCTACCTTTCTCGGTTTATGTACAAAAATAAAGCGGTACGTCAGTTTTTACTGATATACCGCTTTGTTTGTTCTTTATACAAGAATCTTTTCTTACTTCTGGATCATCTTGATGCCGTTCTTGATAACTACACCCTTGTAGTCAGCAGAAACCTTCTGACCTGCGAGGTTGTAGATTGCTACCGCCTTGTTTACGTTGATAGTAGCATCGTTGATGGAAGCTGTCTGACCATTGAGTTCTACGAGATAGCCGTATGAGAGCTCTGGAGTCATCACGCCATCCTTCACATACTTCTGGAGCTTGCCACGAACCTTAACCTTGTCGCCGTCCTGGATCTTGTCTTCGTCAGTGAAGTTCTTGTTGTCGAAGTCCTTGCAGCGGAAAACGGTAAGACCGTCCATTACGAAAGTTGCGTTACCATACTGTGCAGAGATTTCTGTTACAGAAGAAACTGTTCCTGATACGATGTACTCTTCTGAAGTAGTCTTTCCGTCTTCAAGAGCGTTAATGATAGTAAGTGCCTCAGCAGCTGTAATCTCCTTGATTGTAGGAACGTCAGGAGTACCGTTCTGAACGTGCTTTGTGATATAACCCTTGCAAAGTTCTGGATTAACTGCGCCATCCTTGACATACTTCTGGAGCTTACCTTGCATTGTAACTTCGTCACCAATAGCAAGGAGAGCCTTGTCCTTTACCTGCTTGTTGTCGAGGTAGTTAAGACGGAAACCTATAAGACCACCTTCTACAGTGAAAGTTGCTGTGCCGTAAGTAGTACCGAAGTTCTGTTCAATCTCAGTAATCTTGCCAGTTACGATATAATCTTCTTCTGTAATGCCGTTATCAGCAAGACCGTTGATGATGTTGAGAGCGTCAGCTACAGAAACAACCTTTGGACCTGTTGGCGTGTCATCGTCACCACCACCTGTGTTGCTGCCTTCACCAGTTGTTACAGTAAGCTTGTTCAGTTTCTCGCTTGCAGTAATGTTGAAAGTGATTTCTGTTTTTCCTTCGCCAGAATAATCCAAAGCACTGGAACCTTCGCCCTTGATAGCGCAGATCTTAGAGCCATCCTTCATGGAAATTGTTACGGTGTGGTTCTTGAATGTTCGGTACTGGTAATAAGTTGTTCCTGCTTTAGAATCAGTGTAATACCAGATTCTTGCAGGGTTAGTCGTAGTGTTTTCAATTAAAATGGCTACATCTTTGATTACGATTTTGCCATTGCTGATGGTAGCTTCCGGTTTTTCCTTTGCGTTATTGAGATCCAAATAAGTTCCTGAACCATTTGTTTGCATGTCAGAAGCCGAGTAGCCGTAAGACGCAAGGTCGTTGAAATCGAAGACAAAGTCTTCTGCATTAGCACCAATCGCAAATACCATTGCGACGAGAGAGAGTAGAATTTTTTTCATAAGCTTTATTTTTTTAGTTAATATTATTGTTTGTCCAAAGTGAAATCCTTGCCGTCAATCACGAAATCGGAGATGCGGATGTCATGGCAGTTCTCGATGATATTTTCACCAGTAGCGTTGCGAACCTGAACGTCGCGGATGGAGATTCCTGTGATAGGAGCTTCCTCAAGACCTACAATCTTGACAGGAGTCTTCACACCATTCACAGTACAACCGTTGATGAAGATGTTCTTGAACTCTGGTGTGCGTTCGCTCTTTGGCTCTTCCGGCATGCGACTGTATTTGAGATTGAAGACGAACGCCTCGCGCTGTATGTTGTTCATCACGATGTTCGAAACGCGAATGTCTTCCACAATGCCACCACGACCGCGAGTTGACTTTATGCGAATGCCACGATCTGTTCCGTCGAACACGCAGTTTGAGATTGTAACCTTCTTAACACCTCCCGACATCTCACTTCCTATCACAACGCCGCCGTGACCAGCAAGCATGGTGCAGTTTGTAATTGTTATGTTCTCGCAAGGACGACCAGCCTGACGACCGTTCAAGTCGCGTCCGGACTTTATCGTTATGCAGTCGTCGCCAACGGAAATGTGCGAGTTGCAGATGTGTACGTTAGAGCATGACTCTGGGTTGATGCCATCCGTGTTTGGTGAAGGCGGATTGTTGATTGTTATGCCATCAACGAGCACATTGTCACAGAACTGTGGGTTGACTGTCCAGAAAGGAGAGTTCTGGATATGAACGCCTTGAATCTTAACGTTCTTGCAATGGTGAGGCTGTATGAACGGTGGGCGTAGGAAGTTGTATTTCAGGTTGAACGACCAGTCTTGGTTTGTTGTTGCGCGAAGATGGTCCATGTCGTTAACATCCTCAAACATCTGCTGATATTTATTGATGAACTTGCCTGACTTGCGCATTTCTGCAGCCGTTTCGTGACATGCATTCCACCACCACTTGCCGTTGCCGTCGAGAGTACCTTCGCCCTTGATTGTTATGTTCTCACAGTTCATGGCGTAGATGAGTGGATGAAAACTCTTCAAGAGTACGCCTTCGTAGCGAATGTCAACCATCGGAATGTACTGCTCAGGATCATCAGAGAAGAGTAGGGTAGCGCCCGCCTCCAGGTCAATGGTTATATTGCTCTGAAGCGTGATAGGTCCTGTAAGGTATGTGCCGGTAGGGAAGAACAGCGTTCCGCCACCGCCTTTTGACAATCGCTTGATGGTCTTGTCAATAAGTGCTGAGTTCAATTTCTTGCCAGTAGCGTCAGCTCCAGCTTTCTTCATATCTACCAGCTCTGCTTTGGCGCTGATGAAAGCCACTATCAGCGAGAGAGTTATGATTATTCGCTTCATCTTTTTCAGGTTATTTGCTATTGTTTATCGTTTGGTTTTGCCACATAAACCGCGATAAAATTATAAAAAAATGGATAAACAAAAAAATATAAGTCATTTTTTTAAGTTTTTTCGGCTTTTATTTTATAATGTACGCAATGAATTTCTTTATTGATAATCGTATTTTGTATTTTTGCAGAAATTTTGCAATAGTTTATCTAGAATTATCAATAATCATTAATAGACCTTTTACCCCCAATTAGCAGAACTAATTTAAGGTCCTCTCCCATAAGGTGGAGAGTTAGAGGGGGACTTATTATGGCACAGCAAGATGACATTTTCAAGAAGGTCATAGCTCACTGTAAGGAGTATGGCTTCGTTTTCCCAAGTTCAGAAATCTATGACGGACTTGGCGCTGTTTACGACTACGGTCAGAATGGTGTAATGATGAAGAACAACATCAAGGACTACTGGTGGAAGAGCATGGTGCTCCTTCACGACAACATCGTAGGTATCGACTCTTGTATCTTCATGCACCCAACAATCTGGAAGGCTTCTGGTCACGTTGATGCATTCAATGACCCTCTCATCGACAACCGCGATTCAAAGAAGCGCTATCGTGCTGACGTGCTCATCGAGGATCAGCTCGCAAAGTACGACGACAAGATACAGAAGGAAGTTGACAAGGCTGCGAAGCGTTTCGGCGAGGCTTTCGACGAGGCTCAGTTCCGTGCTACTAACCAGCGTGTTCTTGACAACCAGGCTAAGCGCGATGCTCTCCATGAGCGTTTCGCTAAGGCTCTCAACGATAACAACCTCGAAGAACTCAAGCAGATCATCCTTGACGAGGAAATCGTTTGCCCTATCTCCGGCACTCGCAACTGGACAGATGTTCGTCAGTTCAACCTCATGTTCTCTACAGAGATGGGTGCTTCAGCAGATGCTGCAATGAAGATCTACCTCCGTCCTGAAACTGCACAGGGTATCTTCGTTAACTACCTTAACGTGCAGAAGACAGGTAACATGAAGATTCCATTCGGTATCGCTCAGATTGGTAAGGCTTTCCGTAATGAGATCGTTGCTCGTCAGTTCATCTTCCGTATGCGTGAGTTCGAGCAGATGGAGATGCAGTTCTTCGTAAAGCCAGGCACAGAGCTCGACTGGTTTGCAAAGTGGAAGGAAACTCGTATGGCATGGCACCAGAACCTCGGCTTCGGCGCTGAGAACTATCGTTTCCACGACCACGACAAGCTTGCTCACTACGCTAACGCTGCTACTGACGTTGAGTTCAAGATGCCATTCGGCTTCAAGGAAGTTGAGGGTATTCACTCTCGTACAAACTTCGACCTCTCTCAGCACGAGAAGTACTCAGGCAAGTCTATCAAGTACTTCGATCCAGAGACCAACGAAAGCTACGTACCTTACGTTATCGAGACATCTATCGGTGTTGACCGTATGTTCCTCTCTGTTATCTGCCACTCTTATGAGGAAGAGAAGCTTGAGAACGGTGAGACACGTGTAGTTCTCCACCTCCCAGCAGCTCTCGCTCCAACAAAGCTTTGCGTGATGCCACTCGTAAAGAAGAACGGTCTTCCTGAGAAGGCTCGCGAGATCATGGACGAACTCAAGTTCCACTTCAACGTATCTTACGATGAGAAGGGTTCTATCGGTAAGCGTTACCGCAAGCAGGATGCAGTAGGTACTCCTTACTGTGTGACTGTTGACTTCGATACTCTTGAGGATGGTTGCGTAACACTTCGCGATCGTGACACAATGGAGCAGCAGCGCGTTAAGATCTCTGACCTCTGCAAGCTCATTGAGGATAAGGTTTCTATTACAAGCCTTCTTAAGAATTTGAAGTAATTTCGCTTAGACATTAGTTTATATTATAATGTGAACTCCCATGGTTTCTGGATTGGAAATCGTGGGAGTTTTGCTTTTCTTTTTGTTGGGAACTTTCACTTTTTCTCAGAAAGCTATTAATATTTTGGATGTTGTCGTATTGATAGATGTCACAATCAAAATAAAAGTTTTATGAAAAAGAAAATTCTTAAAGTTCTTCTCCTTGCATTTCTCGGTATCACTTTCGTTTACAGTTTCTTCGACAGCATGCGCAGTTTTGGCAGCGATGTTGCGGAAAATGGTAGAATTATCTATTATGACATGCCATTCTGTCGTGTACCAACAAGCAGCGCTTTCGGCGGAAGACTTGTTAGCAGTTTGTTCAAGAAAGATGGTGTGAACGATGGCAAAGCGCCTTTTGGTCATGCGGGTATTATAGTAGAGGACAGCAAGGGTAGGCTGACTCTCTATCAGTATGGCAGATTCAGCAGAGGTATCGGAAAGGTCCTTCCAAGCGGCAAGGGCAATTGGCAGCGAATGGCTATCGGTAATAGGAACGGCAAGAGTGACCAGGAACTCCTCAACGCCTTAGGTCCTCGCATTCTCGCTGGTATGGGCGGTCACAAGAAAGCAGGCAACAGAGTGGATGCGTACATCATGGATGTTGATGACATCACGCCAGTGGTGAACTACATCGAGCGCGATGCAGCAAATCCAGACCGCTACCGTTACTTTCTCTTCACTGACAACACCTGTGGCGGAACGGCACGCGACGCTTTCGACCGTGGTCGCGGTTTCATCGGCAGAGTAATCTCAAAATGGGCTGACAATGTAGGCAATCTCATTCCACTGCCATCACATATCTGGAGCGCCATGACTCACAGCGGCAACCTCTTCGGCCTCACCGGTTTCTCGCCAGAAGGCAATGCTCCATGCCTAGGCACGACGAAGGTTGTGTACAAGGAATAAACTTGAATAAAACCCTAACGACGCCATCAAGCGTCGTTTCCATAAAGACACATGGGTAACAGAAAGGAGACAACCGATGTATAAGTTCCCTAAAGTTCCCGACGTTTCCAATTTTCCTCGCCTTTCCTTTAGTGCTGGGAATACTTTCCTTCCACAAGAAGGAAACCTTTCCCGCCTAGGATGACAACTTTCCTTCCTATGCGAGGAAAGGTGTAAAGTGTAGTTTAACGATTTTAGTTGACTACTTTTAGGCTTATTTATAAAACGGGTTGACTGGGTTAATGATTATTGATAAATTGAGTTGACTCGTTTTGTTAACGTTTTTGAGTTCGTCGTATCAATAATCGAAAACAATATTCACAATTATATATCCGTATGAAAAGAGCCAAGCCGATACTGCTTTATGCGCATGCTGAATAACCGAAATCTCAAAATTTATAAAATGAAAAATATAACCAAACTAATTTATTGGATAAGCAATTTAATGCTATGCATTCCAATAGTGATTTACCTGTTAATAGTGTTCTATGGTATGTCGGCAGGATATACCAATGAAATAGGTGAAAACTGTTGTACTGCAATCAAAAGATTTGGAGATTCAATAGGACTTTCCTATTATGCCGCCAATATCTTCTTGTTTGTTATTCTGGAACCTCTTATTATAATAATGTTATTAGGAAGCATAATAATTGATAAGAAATTCAAAACAGACATTTCCGGTACTTTGGCTAAGATATTGATTCCGAGTTTGTTACTGATTACGGATTTAGTTATTCTAAAAGATCCAACTTTAATCAATCAAGAATTTCCTATAATATAATAACTCGGGAATGAAAAAATCTCAAAAAGGCTGTTAACATTTCTGAGTTCATCGTACCAATAACTGAAAACCAAAAACAATTCACGATTTATTAACACTTAAAAACAGTAAAGAAAATGAAAAAGTTAGTATTCACACTCGTAGCTTTCGCAGCTCTCTCAATGTCAATGACATCTTGTTTCGACGGCAACAAGCCAGGTACAAACTCAGACGACTCCACAGCTGTCGTAGCTGACACTCTCGGCAACGACTCTCTCAACGAGGATTCTGTAGCTGCTACAGATGCTGAGGACGCTGCTGAAGAGAAGTAAGATCATGCACTCATAATAAATCCAGACTTTGCTACGCTTTGCAGGGTCTGGATTTTTATACATATAGTTATTTCTTCCAACTGCGCATTGCTTTTTCCATAAATTCCGTGAAAGATGGTCTTGAATCAATTATTTCTTGGTATTCCTCAATGGTATATACCATGTTTACTCGCCATCCATTGGCATTTGTTGGGTGGCATACTTTTACCACGAACACTTTCCCTGCAATGGGTTCTTTTATCTTGTCAATATCCTTGATATCCTCTGGATACAGTATCACCAGATAGTCGAAGTCATCGATTTGGAAAACACATGTGTGATCGTAATCGTAGGCATCCCATCCTTCCCAATATGTCGGTGTAAGGAAAATATTTGTAGTCTTGTCGAAATCATAGGTGTATGCCTGAGATATATGTGGCTTTGCAGCCTTTGCCAACGATAGCCTGTCCCTTTTGCTCTTATGACATGCACTGAGAAACCTGCGTATTGCCCGGCGTTGGTCTGGTATATTGAAAGAACGATATTTCATGACAGAAATATTCTTTTTCTCTTTCTCAATATTCCGTTTCACCTCGTCTCGGTCAACAAAGTCAAAATCGGAATCAGAGTAGATGTCGCCAAGATAATCCATACGGTCGAGGGTGGCACATACGCTGTCCAATTGAGAGAAGAACAACGCACTATCCCGTTCGATATACCTTTGTGTGTAGAACCCGATTTTAGCAGATAAAGCGTGATACAGCGTCGTTAGGGTGGTATCAACGGCGTTTTTTGAAGATTCCTGAATCAGATTGATGCAGCATTGTGCCGTGACATAGCAACGAAAAGCCAATGGCCATTTATCCTCGTAGTTATCGAATACATCTGCGAAGACAATATAATCTCCTAACCTAGTTTTAGTTGAAGTGAAAAGCTCATCTTCGTACATGGCTAACTTTTCGGCAGTTATCCTTTCGTATGTGACAACACCATTGTTTTGGATATACCATGGTTTGTCTTCGATATTTGTGAAGTTCTCATCTATAGCAATAGTATCTCCTTCTTCTGACAACATAATCTGTGCCATTGCCGCAGTAGAGAAAATCGCCATCAGAACGAATAGAAAGAGTTTCTTCATAATCATGTTTTTGGAGGTTCACAGTGTATGTTTATACGTCTGCAAAATTACACTTTTTGAAATACTTCTATTCTTCCAAATACCCTTCTACCTGCACTTTCAGAGCAGGGAGGTCATTAGTAATGACATCCCACATAATTTGCATATTCACCTGATAATAGTCGTGAACAAGAATGTGGCGCATCTTCTCTATTAGAGCCCATGGAGTTTCTTGGTGAGCCGTTTTAAACTCTTTTGTCAGTTTATAAACAGCTTCGCCTACTATTTGAATATTATAGGCTACAGCATGTTTAGTGCGCAAGTCCTCATTGAGGGTCTGCTCCGTATAGCCTTCAACGAAAGTGCTTATTCTTTCTATTGCCTCCTTTATATGCTGGAGTCTTATTATGTCTTTAAGCGGCTCTCTCATAGACTAAGATTTTATCGCGGTTAGCACTCTCTGTAGCAAATGGCAAAAGGTCGCCGTCCATGACAAGGTCAACGCTGCGCCCTGTGAGTTCTTCAAGGTCGCAAATCATACCAAACCATGCCAAACCCATTCTTGTGCCTGGAACAAGAGTCACAAGAATGTCAACATCACTTTCTGCCGTTTCCTCGCCACGAGAGAAACTGCCGAATATCCATGCCTTCTCTATCGGCTGGGTCTTGAAATATTCACGGATGGTTGTTACAATGTCATTGTTCATACCTGTGTCGTAGGTTAAAAAGAGAAGCGTCCCTTGCCACATTTTTGCAAGTTAATTACTTTTTCGGGGCAAAGATAGTAATTTAATAATTATCCGCCAAACTTTTGTCCCAAAAACTGCATTGGTAAGTGGATTAATTAATCCCATATACACAAAAATGTCATCCGCTGGTGCTTCTTTTGCGCTACCAACGGATGGCTAACATAGTATTTATGAAAAAGTTTCGCCAAAAAATAGAAAAAAATCAGAAAAAATACACAAACATTGTTAACATTTAGAAGTTCGTCGTATCTATAAAAGAAAACACCCAAAAACAACGAACATGAAAACTTTTAGATTCATCGCAATGCTTTTCGCCTCTTGTTTTATCCTCAGTTGTAATACAGATACAACCACAAAAACTGATGGCGACAATACTCCTGCCCGTAAAGACAAGAAATCCGAAGCCGCTGTTTCCGAAGGTTCTCCGTCGGGCTATCAGCAAGCCTCCCACGAACTGACCGTCTATCTGCAACCGTTCGACAACTTCACGGAGAAAGAGGCTGCGAAAGTGACAAAGGAACTCGGACCTGCAATGTCAAAGGTTTTCCCACAAATGACATGGCACTTCGAGGTTCTGCCAAACAAACCTCTGCCGGAAGATGCCTACTACAAACCGAGAAACCGCTATCTTGCCAATGTACTATTGAAACATCTGGGCACAACGAAAGGCAAGTTCATCTTCGGATTGACGCACAAAGACATCAGCTTCAAGATCCACGGATATGACAATTACGGTATCAGAGGACTAACCCCGATGGGAGGAAACAATTCTATCGTTTCAAACTATAGAGCAAAAGGCAATGAGTTCATCATGGTGATGGTTCATGAATTCTTGCACGGCTACTCAAAAGCTCCTCATTGCAAGAATCCTGAATGTCTTATGTGCGATCATCAATTCAGGAAGGGTAAGCCTATGAAAATCAAACTCTGTGAAGAACATAATTACATTTATCCGCACTAATTCTTTTTTTTACTGAATAAATTACTAACTTTGCAAAACCAAAAGTTCAGAAAATGTATACTTTTTTTGAAAAAAGTTGCTTTTTTGTGTTATCATTTCCAACATAATGGTATATACAAGTGACATTCATTATTTCTAAACTTTCAAAATCTATCAAAACAATGAAGACAACAATGAACTTTGTAAAGGAAATCGTGTTCGAAGAGAAGACAATCGGTGAAGAAAC
Source organism: Bacteroidaceae bacterium (assembly GCA_024401305.1). Taxonomy (GTDB): domain Bacteria; phylum Bacteroidota; class Bacteroidia; order Bacteroidales; family Bacteroidaceae; genus Prevotella. The sequence goes on from JAKSLI010000062.1 coordinate 15,402, forward strand.
CATTACGCGAGAAGTCGGTCGCAAGTGGTCTCTCGACCTTCCTTCATGGACAGGCAACAAGGATGACCTTGAGATGGTACGCGGTGCTGACAAAATGCTCGACATCATGGCTAAAGGCAATGACCGCGTGAGCATAGAGGCATCAAACACCGATGACGGTCGAGGCGATTACATCATTGCAAAGCTTATTGCACACAACGAGCAGGGTGGCACATACCATGGGACTTGGGTACTATTTAACGTGTTGATAATCAGCTAAACGTAAATGAGAAAAATTGCTGATGTTCCCAACGTGTTCCCGATATTTTGACGTTAACGGAATTTAGTTTTTTAACGTCCGTTGGAGGTAGTTAGCGTTCAAAAACGCGTATTCAAAGAACTAAAAATGATGCCCTAAATTTGGTTCTGGTTTTGTGGGCAAAATTAAATCAAGTGAAAGTGTTAGAACTCACATCTAACTGAATGCAAAGGTACACATTTTTCCCCAAATAAAAGAAAAGTTTCCCAAGAATCTGCTTTCAATGTGGCATTTTCTTTATTATCTGCCCAAAGTGACAGATGGAACATGCATCTTTGACAAAAGGGAAAGGAAGATTTGAATGAATGATGATGACCTCACTCCTGTTATCACATCATGTCGAGTCAGCTTCAAAACAGAAAAGGGGGGTCCAAATCAGACCGGGGTTACAAGAAACTCCATGCTATTCCAAAAGTCGATAACGATTCGTTATTGAGATTTCTATCAAGCCTGGCTCTGACAACAAGATAGGATAAGGTAGTTTGAAATTACCCTATCCCTTACCTCATTTCTTGCCCATGTGCCATTTTTAGCGGTACTTGGGTATGATGCCAAAGTGTTGAAAACCAACAATGAGTTTGGATAGGAAGGAAAGATTGTTCCCAATAAGTACCGCCGTGTCATGATTCCATCTCAAAACTGAGTGTTCGAGTCCGTAAATCACGGAGTCATGTCTGGGGTCGTGAAACGCGACCTCATATAGGAATTGTATCGTCTGAAAGTTAAACAACCATGCTTTTTGGTGTATATTTGTTACTAAAACTAAGTTTTATAGTTAAAAAATGAACGAAAATACAACTTTGTTGGAATGTTTTGAAGTTTTCTCAATTTATTTTATTATATTTGCGCCAAAATTAAAACATTTTACGCGATGGCAGAGTTTAATCAGATTAAGGTTGTATTGGTGAAGAAGAAGAGAACAGGCAAATGGCTTGCAGAGCAGATTGGTAAAAGCAACTGTACTGTGAGCAAATGGTGTTCAAACACAGCACAGCCTGATATTCCTACTTTATCAAAGATTGCCGAGGTTCTGGAAGTTGACATCAGAGACTTGCTTGTTGGCAACGAATAATAAATGATTGAAAACATTGACATAAACGAGACAGAGGTCTTGAAGCAATATCCTGAGGTTCTGGAAATGCTTCTCAAAGACCATACAACCCAGCAGAACATCTACTGGGCAACTGACTCGTATGCCGACCGAGGCGAAGGCTATCAGTTCAAGGATGCCATTACGGTTGACTGCATCACTGGCGATAACGGAATGATCATTCGTCCTCGATCTGTCAAGTCGAAAGACGAACAAACCAAACGATCTAAGGACATGGCTGAAGTATTCACCCCTTCATGGGTGTGCAATGCTCAGAATAATCTCATTGATAATGCTTGGTTTGGCAAGCAAGATGTTTTCAATTCAGAAGAACCAGACCACACATGGAAAGCAACTTCTGGCAAAATTGAGTTCCCGGAGGGCAAAACATGGAAAGACTATGTGCGTGATACTCGTTTGGAGATAACCTGTGGTGAAGCTCCTTACCTTGTAAGTCGTTACGATACAGTTAGCGGTATGCCTATCGACCTGACCGAACGAATTGGTCTCTTGGACAGAAAACTCAGAGTAGTAAGCGAGAATACCGAAACTACTGGCGAGTTCCTTGACTGGTGTCAGGAGGCATACAAGAACACCTACGGCTATGAATGGCAAGGTGACAACCTGCTGCTGGCACGTGAAGCCCTTCTGTTCACATTCCTCGATTACTACAGAGCAAAGTTCGGAGAAGATCCATTGCTCAAATCCATACAGTACATTGCCTACATCATTTCATGGAATGTGTGGCAAATGGACGGACTCAAATTCTGTCCTCCTGGAGAAGAACCTTGCGAAGGCGACCTCTTCAAGCCCTCCAACTTGTGCCTTATCCGTGATTGGCGCAAGCCTCGTGATATACAAAAGATATACTTCAAGTCACTTCTCAAAAGTTAATGGCTTATGATAATAGAATCCACACTTAAAGCCAAACTCATCTATATCTTTGGTATTGATAACAAGACGCATGAAGGCTGCCTGAAGATAGGTGAAGCGACCCTCGATGAGGATGCTGACCTGTTTGCTCTCAGCCCTAACTGTGAGGCATTGAACAATGCCGCTCACAAGCGTATCAGCCAATATACCCAAACTGCCGGAATCCAATATCACTTGTTCCACACAGAGTTAGCCATGCGCACAAAGGACAAGCAGATACAGGGATTCAATGACAAGGCTGTGCATGATGTGCTCCTACATAGTGGCTTGAAACGTAAGGACTTCAACCTTGGAGAAGGCAAAGCAAGCGAGTGGTTTATTGTGGATTTGAACACTGCTATTGCTGCCATCAAAGCCGTAAAAGCCAACAAAGAAGCCCTTGATGGAAGCCAAATTACATCGGGGCAGACACCTATCATTCTCCGAAACGAACAACGTGCTGCCATTGAGCAGACTAAAACACGATTTGCCGAAGGTGACCAGATGCTATGGAATGCCAAGATGCGATTTGGCAAGACGCTTACTGCCCTTCAGCTATTTAAGGAACTCTCTCAGGCAGAGCCAAAGCAATACCGCAGGATGCTTATCCTGACGC
>JAKSLI010000063.1 GCA_024401305.1 Bacteroidaceae bacterium
ACTATATTTCAATTATTTCAAAGAACAATTAGCGATTTTTAGTGGACAGTAGTGATATTTTATGCAAAGTTAGTCATTATCGACAAGAATTCAAAGAAAAATGCTGAATATTTAAGTTAATTTAAGGGAAATGCCTTTTGAGATTAATGCAGAGTGTCAATAATCGTTGCGCTTCGGATTCTTAGGGAACCAGCCTTTGCGGACTCGTTCGCGCTGCTCGAAGATCTCGAGGATGCTCCAGAATGAGCTGCAGCCGATAACACCGAGTACGGAAGAGGCGATGATGTTCTCAATGAAAAGGGAGAGGGCAAGGAATATGACTCCTGCCAAGGCAAATGCCCACCAGCACTTTACGCCGAAATAGTATTCGGCCTTGATGACTATTGGATGGAACAAGCCTATGACAAGGAAGGTTACTACTGCTATGATGATTCCAAGAAAGTTCACCATTTAATTTACAATTTATGGATTTACAATTTACAATTTAGGTGCAAAGGTAAGGTTTTTTGCGCAAATGTTTGTGTGTTTGCTGAAAAAAGCGTAATTTCGCACGCAATATTGTGATATAATTAATTTTGTTCACTCGTCATAAACATTTTAGATATAATGAAAATCATTAAGAATCATATTTTTGACGCTTTGATGGTGGCGTTGTTTGCTGCTATCTCGTTCGCATATTTCTATCCTGCTGATGTGGAAGGAAAAATCCTCTATCAGCATGATGCTTCGGCTGGTCGTGGCGGCGGTCAGGAAATTACTGAATATCGCGAGAAGACCGGTGAGCAGTCGCGTTGGACAGGCTCCGTATTTTCTGGTATGCCAACTTACCAGACAGCTCCAATGTACGACTCGCAGAAAGGCTTGAACACAGCTGTCAGTGCTTACCATCTTTGGTTGCCTGAGAATGTGTGGTATGTGTTTGTCTATCTCTTGGGCTTCTACATCTTGCTTCGCGCTTTTGACTTCAAGGAGTGGATGGCTGCGTTGGGTGCTATAGTCTGGGCGTTCTCGAGCTACTTCTTCATTATCATAGCAGCTGGTCACATCTGGAAAGTGTGGGCTTTGGCTTATTTGCCACCGATGATTGCCGGTATTGTACTTGCTTTCCGAAAAAAATACCTGCTTGCACTGCTTCTCACTTCGCTCTTCGGCGCGTTTGAGATTCAAGCAAACCATGTGCAGATGACTTACTACTACATGTTTGCCATCGTGCTCATGGTAATAGCATTCATCATAGAGGCTGCGAAGAAGAAGGAGTATCTCCACATTGCAAAGGCTATCGGTGTTTGCGTTGTTTCAGCTTGCATTGCACTGATGCTTAACATGAGCAACCTCTACCACACTTGGGAGTATCAGAAGGAAACCATGCGTGGCGGTTCGGAACTCGTTGGCAGCAAGAAGAATGATCCGAATGCTACGACTGGTCGCGATGGACTTGACCGCGACTACATCACGCAGTGGAGCTACGGCATAAGCGAGACATGGACGCTACTCGTGCCAAACGCAAAGGGCGGTGCCTCAATGCCGATGTCAATGAGTGAGACTGCCATGAAGAAGGCTGATCCGCAGTTCTCTGAAGTTTACGGACAGATCGGACAGTACTGGGGTGAACAGCCGGGCACATCTGGTCCTGTCTATATCGGCGCTTTCGTATGCCTGCTTTTCGTGCTGGGACTGATTGTAGTGAAAGGTCCGCTGAAATGGACTTTGCTCGCTGCCACAATAATAAGCATCCTGCTCTCTTGGGGCAAGAACTTCATGCCGCTGACCGACTTCTTCATCGACTACTTCCCAATGTATTCGAAGTTCCGCACTGTGGCTTCCATCCTTGTCATCGCTGAATTCACGATGCCGTTGCTAGCCATGTTCGCGCTAAAGAAGGTAGTGGAAGAACCTGAATGTTTGGGCAAGAACTGCAAGTGGCTGTGGGTTTCTACAGGCATTACTGCTGGCATTGCTGCACTTTTCGCAGTAGCTCCAGGTATGCTTGGCAGCGTAATATCATCAAGCGAGATGGCAAGTTTCCAGCAGATTCCTGAGGAATATCGCGGTCCGCTGATGGCAAACCTCATTGAGATGCGCGAGGCTGTGCTCTCTGCCGACGCTTGGCGCTCCGTATTCATTATCCTTATCGGTGTGGCTCTCGTGTTTGCCTATATAAAGAAGTGGATGAAGGCAGAATACATGACCGCTGCTCTCATCGTTGTTTGCCTTGTGGATATGTGGCAGGTCAACAAACGCTATCTCAACAATGATATGTTCGTAGAGAAAACAGTTCGCGAAACTGCCCAACCAATGACTGCTGCCGACAAGCAGATCCTTGAGGATAAGTCGGATTGTGGAAACTACCGTGTGCTGAATTTCGCTTCGAACACTTTCAATGAAAACGAGACTTCTTACTATCATAAGAGCATCGGTGGCTACCATGCTGCAAAGCTTCAGCGTTATCAGGAGATGATAAACCACTACATTGCTCCTCAGATGCAGAAGGCAATGTCAGCAGTGTCTCAGGCTCAAGGTGATATGGAGCAAGTGAATGGCGACAGTGTGATGCCTGTTCTCAATATGCTCAACATGCGCTACATGATTCTCCCTCTCCAGGATGGTGGGCAGACAGTTTTGAGGAATCCGCATGCCATGGGCAACGCTTGGTTTGTGAACAAGGTGGAATTCGTGGAAAATGCCAACAACGAGATTGACGGCATTGCCAACATTGACCTTCATACTACAGCTATTGCCGACAAGAAATTCGCCGCAGAACTTGAATGTGCAGCGAACGATTCTGTGAACGGTACAGTGCAGATTACGTCTTATGCGCCAAACCACCTTACTTACGATGTGGAGGCTGACAAGAAGTCGGTACTTGTGTTCTCTGAAGTTTATTACCCAGGATGGACTGCAACCGTTGATGGCCAGGAAGTACCAGTGGGTCGCGTTGACTATATATTGCGAGCTATCGTTGTGCCACAAGGCAAGCATAAGGTAGAGCTTATGTTCTTCCCGAAGAGTGTTGATACAACAGAAACAATGGCTTATGTCGGTTACGCACTTCTCCTGCTCGTTCTTATTGCTGTGGTTTTCAAGGGCGTAAAGGCTGCAAACTTAAAGAAGAATTAGTTTATCATGCAAAAAGTAATAGATTTTCTCCGTAATCTTGCTGCCAACAACAATCGCGAATGGTTTTTGGCACACAAGAGCGAATATCTTGAAGCGAAAGAAGCGTTTGAGCAGTTTACGGAGAAACTGATTGTCAGGGTAGGGGAGTTCGATCCTACGATAGCTGACCTTACGGTAAAAGACTGCACTTACAGGATTTACCGCGATGTGCGCTTCAGCAAGGACAAGAGTCCGTACAAGACCCACATGGGTTGCTATCTCTGTCGAGGTGGTAAGAAGTCTGGCTACAGTGGCTATTACTTCCACATTGGCACGGAGCAAGGTGACGTCTATCCTTCAGGCCACATGCTGGCAGTCGGTGATTACTGCATGGAACCAAAAGCTCTGAAGGTGTTGCGCGAGGATATTTCTGCTGGTGGCGGCGATTTTGAAGACATTGTAAACAATCAGGTGGACAAGAGCTTCCATCTTGACGAGTCGTTCAAATTGAAGCGTCCACCAAAGGGTTATGATGTGGACTCTCCTTATCTGGAACTTCTCAAGTACAAGGTTTATTGCCTTTGCTCAGAACCTTCAACAGAAGAGATTCTTTCAGACAATCTGCTTGACTTTGTGGCAGAGAAATTCAAGTCGGCAAAACCTTTCCTTGATTATATCAACAGGGCGATAGAATATGTTAAGGAGGGAAATGAGTAATGAGCAATGAGTAATGAGTAATGAGCAATGAGTAATGAGTAATGAGTAATGACTGATGACTAATGACTAAAGCAAACAGCGCATCTCCATAATGGACGGTGCGCTGTTCTCGTTGCAAATATGTTAAACTTATTTACTAGAGTTCTAACAGATATTTGCTAAATTGTGTATTTGCTTAGATTTTGATTGAAGTGTCTTGATTGTTTTTATTCATTACTCATTGCTCATTACTCCTTCTTGCCGCTTGCTATCGACAGCACTACATACCACGCTATGATTACTGCGAAAGCTGAGAACTTGAAGGTGACGAACAATGGGATGCATGATATGATGAACGACCAGCGTAACTTGTTTTCGCTCCAGTTCCAATGCTTGAACTTAAGAGAGAACATCGGGATTTCTGCAATCAGCAGGTAGCTCATCACGAACATTAATATAATAATGATAATGGCGGACCAATGGCTGTTTGTCAAAGATTCCTTGCCTCCCACGATAAGTGAACCCCAGAAGAGTGCGTTGGCAGGAGTAGGAAGTCCAATGAACGATGATGTCTGGCGCTCGTCAAGGTTGAACTTTGCCAATCGTAGTGCAGAGAATGCTGCCATTATGAATGCGATATAAGGCAGATAAGGACGCGCAAATTCCATTGGACCAGGATAGTCGAGAATCTGCAGCATATAGAAAATCAATGCTGAAGGTGCAAAGCCGAAAGTCACACAGTCGGCAAGCGAGTCAAGTTCCTTGCCTATTGGAGAAGAAACGCCAAGGAGTCGGGCTGTCATTCCATCGAAGAAATCGAAAACAGCACCGAGTATTATGAAAAGGAGTGCCAGAACAGGATTCCCTGTTACGGCAAATATTGTGGCGATACAGCCTGAGATAAGGTTCAGGCTGGTTATTGTATTTGGAATATGCTTTTTCATTTAAGATGTCCGATAACAGTGACATTTCCCGTTGTAGCCTGTCCCATAGTGACATCAATCTTTGCGTCAAGAGGGAGATAGAGGTCAACGCGTGAACCGAACTTGATGAAGCCGAGATGCTCGTCGATATTGCAGTCGTCCATAGGCTTAGCGTAAGTTACGATGCGTCGTGCTACGGCTCCTGCTACCTGTCGGCAGAGAATCTTCTGTCCGTTTTCAGCAGTGATGATGATTTCCGAGCGCTCGTTTTCTTCGCTCGCCTTTGGAAGCCATGCCTTGTGGAAATTTCCGTTGAAGTGGTGAACCTCATTGACGGTTCCGTCGCAAGGGAACCAGTTGGCGTGAACATTCCAGAGACTCATGAAGATGCTTATCATCTGTCGTTTCTCGTGGAAATACTTATCCTCAAAAACCTCCTCAGCCACTACGATCTTTCCATCTGCAGGGGCAACGATAACGCCATCCGTTTCGCCTTCAAAGCGGCGGATAGGGCAACGGAAAAAGTTTACGGCAATGCAATAAGGGATGCCTAGGAGTACGAGGAATGTGTAAAACGGTATTTTATTATCGACCTCAAACCAAAGGATAACCCCGAAAAGCACCATTGCAGCCAATCCTACGATCAGCAAATCTGAGCCTTCGTGATGAAGTCTGATATTCTTGATTTTCTTAATGCGTTTTCCCATTAGGTTTGTTTAGCAATGCAAGAGGTTGGTTATATTGCAAGTCTATGAGCTTGCTTAATCGTTGCAAAATTACATAAATAATGTTTCTAAAGCAAACAATTTGACGATTAATTGCCAAAAAGAGTAAAATATTGCTGATTTTCCAGAAAAAAGAGAATAAAATCGAAATTAAATTTTGCCGTTTTAGCAAAATAATATAACTTTGCGTCATTAAATTATGTGACTATGACATTAATAGAACGCTTTCTAAACTATGTAAAGTTTGACACACAGTCGTCAGAAGAGTCTGAGTCTGTACCGTCAACAAGCAAGCAACTTGTCTTTGCGAAATATCTTTGTGATGAGCTCAAGAATGAAGGTCTTGAGGATGTTGAAATGGACGAGATGGGCTATATCTATGCCACTCTTCCTGCTAACGGAAAAAAGGATGCGCCAACAATTGGTTTCATCTCACATTATGACACATCTCCCGACTGCTCTGGAAAGGATGTTAAGCCACGCATCGTGGAGCATTATGATGGCGGTGACATCGTTCTTTCGGAAGGTATCGTCTCTACTCCAAAGAAGTTCCCAGAACTCCTTGAGCATGTAGGCGAGGATCTCATCGTGACAGATGGCACTACTCTCCTTGGTGCTGACGACAAGGCTGGCATCGCTGAGATTGTTCAGGCAATGTGCTATCTCCGTGACCACAAGGAAATTGAGCATGGAAAGATCCGCGTAGGCTTCAATCCTGACGAGGAAATCGGCATGGGTGCTCATCATTTCGATGTTGAAAAGTTCGGTTGTGACTGGGCTTATACTATCGATGGCGGCGACCTTGGAGAAATTGAATATGAGAACTTTAACGCTGCTTCTGCTAAGGTCCAGATAAATGGTGTGAGCGTGCATCCTGGTTATGCGAAGGATAAGATGATAAATGCCTCTCGCCTAGCTGTGGAATTTGCGGACATGCTTCCTGCCAACGAGACTCCAGAGACTACTGAAGGTTATCAGGGTTTCTATCATCTCATACATCTTGAGGGTGGTTGTGAGCAGGCAAAACTGGCTTATATCATCCGCGACCATGACAGAAAACTCTTCGAAGACCGCAAGAAGTTCATCGCAAAATGTGCAGCAGAGATGAATGAGAAATACGGTGCTGGCACAGTAGAGCTTGTTGTCAGCGACCAATATTATAATATGAAAGAGCAGATTGACCCTGTAATGCATGTCATAGACATCATCTTGAAGGCAATGCAGGATTGTGAGGTTTCGCCAAAGGTACAGCCAATCCGCGGCGGTACTGACGGTGCTCAACTCTCTTTCAAGGGACTTCCTTGCCCTAACATTTTCGCTGGCGGCGTGAACTTCCACGGACCTTACGAGTTCATCTCAACACAGGTTATGCAGAAGGCTCAGGACGTTATCGTGAAAATCTGCGAGATTACGGGAAAATACTGTGATTAGTTCGAAGCAGCTTCGAGGCTTTACCCTCAAATTTGTCCACAAATTTGAACAAAGAAAATGTTTGCAAACTACATTAAAGAAATAGAAATCGACCAACTCTGGAGCGGACAGAAGCATATCTGTTGGCAACTTTCGCCGCGTGTCAATGTTCTTTCGGGTATAAATGGCGTGGGCAAATCCACGATTCTCAACAAGATCATTCGCCGACTTGCCGACCAGCGCTTGTACAAGTTCGACCCAGAGATTGGCGTTCGCATCGTGACGGAGCCGGAAGATGCTACGGAGATTCGCTACGACATCATTCGTTCGTTCGACCGTCCTCTGCTTTCGTCGGATGCTCTCGGCAAACTTGACCGCACTTTGCTTACTGAACTCGATTGCCAGCTGTTCAACCTCCAGCGCCGTTATCTTGACTATCAGGTTAACATTGGTAATCGTATAATCCAGGCACTCCAGAGCGGTTCGCCTACAGCTGCGGAAGAGGCGCAGAAACTCTCTGCACAAAAGCAGAAATTCCAGGATCTTGTTGATGAACTCTTCGCGGAAACTGGCAAGAAACTCATCCGCACGGAGAACGAAATCCGTTTCATGCAGATAGGAGAGGTTGTAAGGCCAACACAGTTGTCGAGCGGTGAAAAGCAGATTCTTTGCATTCTTCTCACGGTTCTTGTGGAAGATATGCAGCCGTATGTTCTGCTCATGGACGAGCCGGAAGTGTCGCTTCATATTGATTGGCAAGAGCGTCTCATTGAGATGATTCTTGACCTCAATCCGAAAGTTCAGATTATTCTCACCACACATTCTCCTGCAGTCATCATGAAGGGCTGGATGGACAGTGTGACAAATGTGGAAGACATTGTCATCAATTAGCAACAAGATATCATCAGATTACATAGAAGCCGTCAATTTGATGAGGGGCAAGAAGAGGCGAAAGCGCATCGTGGCTTATGTTGAGAGCTACGATGACATCCTCTTTTGGCGTAACATCCTGTGCCAATTCGAGAACGACCAACGCTATTTCGAGGTGATGCTTCCAAACATTGGAAACCGACTTGAGCGTGGCAAGAAGTCGGCAATAACGGCACTCGCGGCAAACCATCAGCTAGGCGAATACATGATAGCTTGCGTAGATGCCGATTACGACTATCTCATGCAAGGCTGCTCTGCGACATCCAAGGCTGTTCTTGAAAATCCTTATGTCTTCCATACTTATTGTTATTCCATAGAGAATTTGCAGTGCTATGCGCAGGGACTTCACAATGTCTGCGTGATGGCAACGCTCAACGACCATGTGCGCTTTGACTTCGTGAGTTTCATGCAGACTTATTCACGAATTATCTATCCGCTATTTGTCTGGAATATATGGCATTACCGCCATGAACGCTATGATAAGTTCTCGATCATTGACCTCTGCAATATCATTGAAACTGGCAAGATCAAGGCGGCAATGGTACAGGAAACCCTGGAGCATCTTCAGGGCAAGGTGAGGCGTAAGATTGAGTTCTTTGAGCATCATTTGCCAAACAAGAAAGTGGAGGTGTCGGAACTTGACAAGGAACTTCGGGAGAAACTTGGCGTGAAACCCGAGGAAACCTACCTTTACATTCAAGGTCACCATCTCTTTGAACATACTGTGGCCCCTCTCGTTCAGAATGTTTGCTATGCACTTGTTCGTGAGCGCGAGGAAGACATCCGCCGCTCTGCTGCCCATTCAACACAAGCCCGTAACGAGTTGTCGTGCTACAGCAACAGCATTCAGGACATCACGCAGATGCTAAAGAAAAACACTGGCTATTTGATGGCAGCGCAAACCCGAAGAATCATGGATGATATCGCGGAGAGATACTTGAAGGAAAAGAAATAAAATTTGCTTTTTCCCCTTCACTTATTCGTAATTTTGACTTTGTCTAAATTACTTTCGTTCGGAAATAAAAAAGAAAAAGCGATTTTCTTTTTGTATTTCGCTCACTAATTCGTAATTTTGCACGCGATGAAAAGAATATTTTTAGCAATAACAGCACTCCTCGCTGTTGCCGGTGCCAAGGCTGACGAGGGTATGTGGACATTGTACAACTTGCCTCAGGCAGTGTACGATCAGATGAAACTTGAGGGCATAACAATGAGTTATGACGACCTCTACAAGAGTGAAAATGCATTGAAGAATGCTGTGGTTGACTTCTGCGACTACTGCTCTGGCGTAGTTGTTTCTGACGAAGGCTTGCTCTTTACAAACCACCACTGCGGTTTCGAGCATATCAACAAGGCTTCTACCGTAGAGCACGACTACATGCGCGATGGTTTCGTGGCAAAGAATCGCAAGCAGGAAATCAAGACTGACGCTTTCGTCAAGTTCATGATTTCACAGCAAGATGTCACAAACAAGATTGTTTCGCCTGCTTTCAATGCGATGAGCACAAAGGACAAGAACGAATTTGTAGAGAACCTTCGTAAGCAACTTCAGGACGAGGCAAAGAAGATAGATCCTTCATATACTGTTGACATCGACCCATTCTACGAGGGCAACCAGTGGGTGGCAACTACTTACCTGCAGTTCAATGATGTTCGTCTCGTGTTCACTGCGCCTAAGTCTATGGGCAAGTTCGGTGGTGAGACTGACAACTGGATGTGGCCACGACAGACTTGCGACTTCTCTGTGTTCCGTATCTATGCAGATCCTAAGACTAACGGTCCTGCTGAATATTCAGAGAGCAATGTACCTTACAAGCCAAAGCGTTATTCTAAGGTATCGCTCGAAGGCTACAAGCCTGGTTCTTTCGCAATGATCATGGGTTATCCAGGCAGCACAAACCGCTACATCTCTTCTTTCGGCATCCAGCAGCGTCGTGACATCATGAATGCTGCGATGATTGATTGCCGCAAGCCTTATCTCGACATTCTTCGCGAGAAGATGGCTTCTGACCAGGCTCTCCGCATCATGTATGAAGAGGACTTTGCTCACGCAGCAAACTACTACAAGAATTCTATCGGCATGAACAAGTGCATCGACTCTATCGGTCTTATCGCACAGAAGCAGAAGTATGAGGCTGAGGTTCAGCAGTTTGTTAGCCGTACTGGTTATCTTCGTGGCAAGCTTGACCTTGAACTCCTCAAGAACCTCTATGAGCAGGAGAACAAGGCTTACAAGGCTTACTGGTACTACCGTGAGTGTCTTCGTTCAAATGCCATCGTTGACTCAACTAGGGATGTCGCTACAGAGACTGCCATCAGCGAGACAATGATCCAGAAATACAAGGACAATGTCGATGAGAAGTATCTTCCAAAGTCATACACAGAAAAGGATATGCGCGCAATGTACGCAGAAATCCGCGAGGATGTTCTTGATTATCAGCGTCGTATCGGTGAGCAGGAGCAGCTTCTCACAGCAGCTATCCTTCGCATGGAAGAAGATAAGCCACAGTATTCTGATGCCAACTTCACTCTTCGTCTCACTTACGGTCAGGTAGGCGAGTATATGCTTGCAGGTCAGCCTTCTGGCTACTACACTGACGCAGAGAGCATTGTGGCAAAGATGAAAATGGGCGACCGCGTTGACGATTACAAGGTGGAGCCTGAACTTCTCAAACTTATGAGCCAGAAGAGCTTCGGAAAGTATGCCGACAAGCAGACTAAGAAGATGCAGCTTTGCTTCCTCACTAACAACGACATCACAGGCGGTAACTCTGGTTCTCCTGTATTCGGCGACAAGGGTCAGCTTCTCGGTCTTGCTTTCGATGGCAACTGGGACAGCCTTGCCAACGACATCTATTTCGATGCTACTCTCGGTCGCACAATCTGCGTTGACTCTCGCTACATGCTTTACCTCATCGACAAGTGGGGTGGTGCGAAGAACCTTATCAAGGAGATTACGAAATAACACATATAGGGAGGGCAGGATTTGCCCTCCCCATTTTGTTTTTTGAAACGATTCCTGCTCATATTGACTCTCTTCCCACTGCAACTCCTTGCTGCCGATTCTTATCTCACGAAGCTGAAGTTGTGGTTCGACACTCCTTGCCAAAGCATGGATCAGGCTTTGCCTATCGGAAACGGGACTTTCGGAGGCTTGGCATGGGGAAGTTCCGCATGGGACAGCATTCTTCTCTTTGATGTTCAGAAAAGACTTAATTTCGGAACTCTTGTTGTTGGAACGAATATGAGTTTGGATGGAGCAACTGGCTACAGGCGGCAACTTGACATTGCTCGCGGACTCTATTCGACGGAATATGTTGTAGGTGGAAACAAGATCTCGCGCGAATGTTTTGCCTCTGTTCCCGACCGTCTGATAGGTATGAGAATCCGTACCGACAGCGTGAATGTGGGGCAGAAATTGGAAGTGTTGCTGAGGCTTCTATCGCCTTATAAAGACAGCCTTTCATATATGCAGGATGGTATCTTTATGTCTGGAAAGGTGGAGCCCAAGTATATGACAGCCGCGACAGACAGCGCTGATCACGAATTCCATCTTCAGCTTCTGGTTAAACATGATGGAAAGGCTGATGTAACTGGCTATGCCATGCGGATAACGGATGCTACGGAGGTGCAGGTCTATCTTCTCTACGAGAATGATGCAGATGCTCTAAATCTTGCCAAGATGCGGTTGGAATACAAGGATTTCGCAAAAGTCCGCTTCAATCAGATTAGCTATTATCGCAATCGGTTTGAACCTTTCGTAGAAGGAATGTCCATTCCTGACGCAGATGACAGCGCTTACACTGAAACTCTCCGGGATTTATACGAGAAATATCTCAAAATCTCAGCAATACCAGAAGTAAAAAACTTTAGCTACTACAAACCATAACCCTATGAAAAAACTAATCTTATCATTACTAATCATTTTTCTTGGTTTGACCTCCCTTTCTGCCAAGGATCATGAAGGTATCACTTACAAGGAACTTTCGCCAAGTCGCTTCACCCTTATCGACAATGGCAAACCGCTTCCTATCGTCATTGATGCCAACGAAGACAAGGGCGTACAGATTGCAGCCAACAATCTTTCTGCCGACTTTGGCAGAGTCTGCGGTACAAAGGCAATTGTCAAGAATACAAATTCCGAGGAACCACGCATCATCGTGGGTACTCTTAACAGTCCTCTTATCCAGGCGCTTGCAAAGCAGAAGAAGATTTCCGTAAAGGAACTCAAGGGCAAGGTAGAGCAATATGTTATCAGTTTCATTGATTCTGACAACGCTCTCGTTATTGTTGGTTCTGACAAGCGCGGTGCTATCTACGGCATCTACGAGATCTCTGAGCAGATAGGCGTTTCGCCTTGGTACGATTGGGCTGATGTTCCTGTAGAAAAGGCACAGAACATTTCTATCGTAAAGGGCACTTACACTGCTGGAGAACCTGCTGTTCGCTATCGTGGCATCTTCCTCAACGACGAGGCTCCTTGTCTTACCACATGGGTTAAGAATACTTATGGCACAGAATATGGCGACCATCGCTTCTATGCTCGTTGCTTTGAACTTATCCTTCGTCTTCGCGGCAACTTCATGTGGCCTGCAATGTGGGGCTGGGCTTTCTATGCAGACGATCCAGAGAATAGCAAGACTGCCGACGAGATGGGTGTTATAATGGGAACTTCACACCACGAACCAATGGCGCGAAACCATCAGGAATGGGCTCGCAAGCGTGGCGAATATGGCGCTTGGGACTACAATACAAACCCTAAGGTTCTCGACAAGTTCTTCACTGAAGGTATAGCTCGTTCAAAGAACAACGAAGACCTTATCACTATCGGTATGCGTGGTGATGGCGATGCTCCTCTCGGTGGTAAGGAAGGTCACGACGACGAGTATGTTTCTCAGGACGAGCTCATCATGAAGCAACTTGAGAATGTCATTGCCGCTCAGCGCCGCATCATCAAGGAGCAGACTGGCAAACCAGCAGAAAAGCGTCCTCAGGTTTGGGCTCTCTACAAGGAGGTACAGAAGTACTACGAGATGGGACTGAAGGTACCAGATGATGTCACTATCCTTATCTCTGACGATAACTGGGGTGATGTCCGCAAACTCCCTACAAAGGAGGAACTCGCAAAGCGCAAGGGCGGCTTCGGTATGTATTACCATGTTGACTATGTTGGTGCTCCTCGCAACTCAAAGTGGGCTAACGTTACTCCAATCCAGAACCTCTGGGAACAGATGACTCTCACTTACGACTACGGAGTAGATAAGCTTTGGGTACTCAATGTGGGCGACCTCAAGCCAATGGAATATCCTATCACGCTCTTCCTCAATCTCGCTTGGAATCCTAAGAAATACGATAACCCAGAGAAACTCATGACTCATCCTTACGACTTCTGCAAGCAGGCATTCGGCGAGGCAGAGGCAAAGGAGGCGGCTCGCATTCTCAATCTCTACAGCAAGTACAATGGTCGCTCAACAGCAGAGATGCTTGACCGCAACACATACAACCTTGAGTCAGGCGAATGGAAGCAGGTTCGCGACGAATACATCGTGCTTGAGGCAGAAGCTCTCCGTCAGTATGCTCGCATTCCAGCAGAGGCTCGTGACGCTTACAAGCAGCTTCTTCTCTATCCAGTGCAGTCTATGGCAAACATCTACGACATGTACTACTCTCAGGCTATGAACCACAAGCTCTACAAGGAGGGCGACATCACATGCAACGAATGGGCAGAGAAGACAGAAAAGGCTTTCGCTCGCGACGCTGAGCTTCAGAAGGACTTCAACGAGAACATTGCTGGCGGCAAGTGGAACGGCATGATGATCCAGAAGCACATCGGTTACACTCAGTGGAACGATAACTTCCCAGCCGACAAACTTCCGGAGGTGTTCCGTCTTACAAGCGACAAGGCTTCTACATCTTCAGTGTTCGCACTTGACAAGCGCGGCTACACAAGCATCGAGGCTGAGCATTATTTCGAAGCAAAGGCAGTAGAAGGCACATATTGGGAAGTGATCCCTTACATGGGAAGAACTCTCTCAGGCATCTCTCTTCGTCCTTACACTGCTGACATCTCCTCCCTCTCAGGGAGGTCGGGTGGGTCTCCTTCACTCTCTTACAAGCTCGAACTTCCAGAGGATGCCGAGAATGTAAAGGTTCACGTCGTAGTGAAGTCAACACTCGCATTCAAGAATCCTGAAGGCCATAAGTACGCTGTGAGCATTGATGGCGGTGAGGCTGTGGAGGTTAACTTCAACGGCAACCTCAACGAAAAGCCAGAAAACTGCTACTCAATCTACTATCCTACAGTAGCTCGTCGTGTTGTTGAAAGCATCGTGCCATTTGCTGTCAGCAAGACTTCCGACAACATGCACACCGTAACAATCACCCCTCTCGACCCAGCCATCGTCTTCGAGAAGGTCGTTGTTGACTACGGCGGCTACGAAAAGCAGTTCCTCTTCGGAACAGAATCAAAGCGCAAGTAAAATTCTCTTAGCCGGTTACGGTTACAGTTACGGTTACAGTTACAGACACTTAAACTCATAGCGTAACCGTAACCGTAACCGCAAAATCTGCATTAGGTATAGATAGTTTGCCTCGCGTACATATATTATATATTAATTTAATTAATGCAATAAATTAATAATATGTAATAGGCTAAAACTGAATGTGTACGCATTTCCCGGTTACGGTTGCGGTTACGGTTACACTTTTTGCACCCCAACTCAGCGCAACCGTAACTCATAGGAACTCTCTGCAAAACTCATAGGATTACGAGTCATAACTTATAGGAATAAAAAAATATCTCATAGGAATATGCACCAAAAAGGGCTCAAAAGTTGAATCTTTTGAGCCCTTTGATTTTTTGAACCTGCCACTACAGCAACGTTGCCAATGTGCGGATGTCTTCTTCCGTTGTTTCCCACGAAGTGACGAAACGCACCTTTGATTCTGTCTCGCCTCGTGGACCCCAATATTCGAATGTTGCCACAGGAAGCAAGCGGTCGATGAGGGTGTTGGGGAGAATGAAGAACTGCTGGTTTGTTGGCGAGTCGATGAATGTCTTGTAACCCTTCGTTTCGAAAGCTGCTCTGAGTTGCTGTGCCATAGATACTCCATGGCGTCCGATACGCTCGTATAGATCGCCTTTGAAGAATGTCTCGAACTGCATGCCCAGAAGTCGTCCCTTGGCAAGTACGGATGTTTCTTGGAACACGAATTGCACGAATTCAGATGTGCTCATTTAGATTAGTGAGATTCGAGAGATTCGTGTTCGTTATTAAAACAAATATTGATACTTAGAAAGATACATTTACGCCGGCCATGAATGTTGCGCGTGGCATAGGGTAACCGGCATTGATTTCATACTTCTGGGCAAGGAGGTTTTCACCCTTAACCCAAAGCTTGAGCGCTGGGCATACATAGTAGTTAACAGCTGCGTTGAGGAGAGTTACATTCTCCTTGTGCTCGTTGGCACCAACTTCTGTGAAGAGTCCGCTGAGCTGCTGGATACCGGCAGCAATATTCAGTTTGCCGTAGCGTGCATTCGCACCGATATAACCCTTGTATTCAGGAGCACCAATGATGTGATACTTCATGTGAAGAACAGAATGGTTTGTGTTGAACGACCAATGTCTGCTTGCTCTCCATGTGGCTTCCACCTCAGCACCGCGGTTCTCAATCTTGCCTGTATTGATGTTTCTGCCTGCCACGGCCTGAATAATATTGTCGCCATTGGCAATGAAGAGGTTTACGCCGTAAGAGAGTGTTTCATGAAGAACGCGCTGCTTCCATGCAATCTCGTAGTTCCAGAGGCGCTCGGCACGAAGAGAGTCATGGTTTGCAACGGCATAAAGATACATGTCCTTCATTGTAGGATTGCGGAAACCCTTGCTAACCATAGCCTTGAACTCGCTTGTGTCGTCAGGACGAACAACGGCTCCGAACTGAGGAATCCATTCTGTGCCGGCAACAGAGTGGTTGTCAACTCGAAGTCCTGCGTCAAGGGTAAGCCAAGAAGCAATGTCCTGACGGATGTCCACATAACCAGCAATCTCATTGCTGTGATGATGTCCGCTCTGCATTCCACGCTTACCAGCAGTAACGACTTCTCCTGTTTCGCGACTTGTATAGTAAGCACGACCATAGATGTGCTGATAGTCAACGCCTACGGTAATGCTGTTGCCCTCAATGAGGTTGTTTACCGTCTGATACCAGCTGATGCCTGCCAACGCGTCCTTTGAACGGAAAAGCTCTGTCTGAGGTTTTGCGCCTACATTGTAGCCGTCGTTGATCTTGTGGATACCGAAGTTGTCGTAAACGCTGATGCGACCGTTAGTGTTTGCGTAGCGGTTTTCGACACCGAGAGTTGCCACGCCGCGAGTTATCCATTGGTCGGCTTCAAGCATAGGCTTAGCTTCTGTGCCAGGATAAGATGCGTTGAAATGGGTGATGTCTGCATCAGCAAAAGCATTCCAGTGTCTGTTGATGTCGTAAGCCAACTTGAGATATCCACCATACTGCTCAAAGCCCATGTTAGGACGATGGTTGTCGCTTCTGCCATACTGCGCAGCAACGGTAGAAGAGAAGCGGCCAGACTTTACCTGATTGCTAACTTCTGTCTGTACTGTTCCGTAAGAACCTGCACCGACATTGATGTCTGTCTTCACGCCATCCCGCCTCATGCCACGAGTTACGATGTTGATTACGCCACCCATAGCATTACTGCCATAAAGAACAGATGCTGGTCCGCGAACAACTTCCACATTCTCAGCCATCATAGTCTGGTAAGAATCGCTAATGCTATGACCGAAAACACCCTGATACTGAGGGTGACCGTCAATGAGTACGAGTGCCTGACCAGCTCCTGCAGAAAGACCGCGAACGCTGATGCCACCGGCAGCACCGCCGCTAACGCCAAAGCCCATCATTGCTCGCTGTGTTACGAACAATCCCGGAACTTGCTCCGATAGGGTAGGGAGGATATTCTGACGCTGACTTTCAGTGAGTTTTACGCGATCAACGACACTTACTGTAAACGGAATGCTGCGCATCGTGCTTGCTCCGCGAGTTCCTGTGACGACTACTTCGTCGAATTTTACATGTTGTACTGTAGCAGTATCTTTCTGGGCAAAGAGCGCGGAAGCTGCCGACAATGCCATGACTATTAAAAAAGTTCTTTTCATTTTTATATAATATAATGTTAAGGGTTATTCCAACCTAATGATGAATCCGTATTCGTAAGACTTGTTTCCTGGCAATGTATATTGCGGAAGAGTACGAGCACCCCAAGCGTTGATACCGCCTACGCCATGCACATTGAGATCGATGTTCAGATGGAGCAGTCCGTCGCGATGGATGTCCTGCGGATGACGATGAGCTTTGTCGAGTTCTTCGTCTGCATAGTCGTGGGCATTGAAGCAAAGAGCCTGAGTGCCAAGGAATTGGAGCTTATGGTTTGAAGCGGAAGTTTCTATCAGTCGGGTGTCGCAACGATAGCCGTTGTCTTGCGGACGGATGTACTCTGTTTGCAATTCCTTTACGGTCTGCTCATACACTCCGATATGCTGCGAGAGCTTGCGGTCTGGGTAGTTCTCGTAAGGTCCACGACCGATGTATCTTACAGTGTTGTTCTTGCTGTTGACTGTACAGCGCATACCGAACTTCGGGATGATTGGGATATCGTCGGTTGTTGGCGTGTAAGCCGCATGAACAAGGATGTCGCTGTTGTCGTTTATGTCGTACGATAGCACGTAATCGGCACCAACAGGCAGCGTCATTGTGAATGTAACCGTAAGCTTGCCCTTGCCTTTCTTTATGTTGATGTCTTTGAGAAGGTAGTGGTCCTTGCTCTGCTGCCAAATGGCTGTGCGACTCTTGAAATCGGCTTTCCACTGGTTGTCGTTCTCTGGTTTCCAGAAATATGGTTCGAGAGGCGACTGAAGGATGTTATCTCCTTCAACATCCAACTGACAAAGCGTGCCATGATTTGCGTCGAAAACGACCTTTCCGCGTGATGTTTGCACAATGATCTGGTTGTCTTCACGCTGGGCTTTCGGTGTACGTTTGGTAGCCTCTATGGCTTGTGGGAAATGGTATGTGCCAGTCTCAAAGCAATCGTGTGCAACGACAGTGCCTTTATGCCCCCAAGGCTTGTCTTCAGGGAGTACGGCAGAGATGTGGATAAGACTGTCAGAGCCTTCAAGTTGGGTGCGTGTTACGATGTAATCAAAGTCGTTTACCTCCACGAATGGATCAACGCTATGTTTCTGGATATCACCGTTTTCGTGTGTGAAATGGATAGGCTGATAAACATACTGCACCTCATAGAAATGAGGGTTCGGAGTGCGGTCGGGACCTACTATTCCGTTGATGAGGAAATTGTCGTCGTTAGGCTTGTCGCCAAAGT
>JAKSLI010000064.1 GCA_024401305.1 Bacteroidaceae bacterium
TATAGCCGCCCCTTATCAAGGGGCTCTAAATGTTTTGTTTGACGATGCAAAGGTAGGGTGTTTTGAAAAGGTTTCGCAAACAATTCGTGAAATGGTTTTGGACAATTCGTGAACTTCACAGCATGTACGCGTTTTTCATTGGATGTACGGGAATTTAGCCTTAAAATTTTGTATTTCGCTCGCTTATTTGTAATTTTAACTATTGTTTTAATTACTTTCGTTCGGACATAAAAATGAAAGTTTTTGGACTTTCATTTGGTATTTCGCTCGCTTATTCGTAATTTTGTCCCTCGAATATAACACTAAACGAAAAAAATATGAAAAATCACATGAAGAATACAGCAAGAACAATAGTGCTTTCATTCATACTCTGCTTCACCACTGCAAGCAGTAATATGCAAATCTTTGCACAAGAGACCGATAAGGTAGTTGTGGGATATGTTACATCGTGGGGGAATCGCATGCCAGACCCTACGCTCGTTACTCATCTCAACTATGCGTTCGGTCATGTGTCAAGCAGTTTTGACAGCGTGCGCGTGGATAATCCAGACCGCCTACGTGCCATTGCGGCAATGAAACAGAAGAATGCTGGTTTGAAGGTTATGCTCAGCATTGGCGGTTGGGGCAGCGGGCGCTTTTCAGAGATGGCAGCTGACGAACACAACCGCACCTCGTTTGCACGCAACTGCATGCAAGCAATAAAGGAATATGATCTCGATGGCATAGATATAGATTGGGAATATCCAACTTCAAATGAGGCTGGCATATCGTTTTCGCCAGCAGACAAGGATAACTTCACGCTTCTGATGCGCGACATCCGTAACGCCATTGGCGAAGACCATCTACTTTCTTTTGCAGACTTTGCCGACACGATCTATGTAAACTGCCGGGATGTAATGCCGTATGTGGATTTCGTCAATGTCATGACCTATGACATAGCGAGCCCACCTTATCATCATTCTGCACTTTATCGCTCGGACATAGCAGGCAATCTCACTGTGTCTGAAGCAATAGACCACCACCTTGAAGCCGGTGTGCCACTCTCAAAACTCGTCATGGGAATGCCTTTCTACGGTAGGGCAAGCAAGGACTTCAAGGGAGAACGCCCATTCAGGAACATGAGTGCCAACAGTGCGTATAGAGAATGTTGGGACAATGTATCCCTCGTTCCGTACCTTGTTGACGAGAATGGAAGAATGGTTCTGGCGCATGAAAATGCCCGATCCATAGCTGTCAAGTGCAATTACATTCTTGAGAAGAACCTCCGTGGCGCCATGTATTGGGATTCCGACAGCGATGACGACGACTTCACTCTCAGCCGCACCGTCTTCTCAATAATCAAAAAATAAAAAAGCCATCCGCTGGTACGCGTTTTTCATGGAATGTACGGGAAAACGGCAATAAAAAACCTACTCTCGCAGTCGCAAGAGTAGGTTTTTGTATGGGGGAGGTGGGAGTAGTCTTACTTTGTAAGTTCCTCTGGAATCTGTGGCATTGCGCCGTTCTGTGAGCATACGAAGGCTGATACCTGAACAGCTGTCTTGTGAGCTTCTGGGATAGACTTGCCTTTGAGTACGCATGCTACGAAAGAACCTGTGAATGAGTCGCCTGCGCCTACAGTGTCTGCAACCTTTACCTTTGGAGTAGCCTGGAACGAGAGATCGTCAAGAGTTACTACATAAGAGCCGAATGCGCCACATGTGAGGACAACCATCTGGAGGTCGTAGATGCGGATGAGATCACGCACCTGATCCTCGAAGCTAACAGGCTGGAGAAGCTCGTTCTGTGGGTCAACACCCTCAATACTACCGAGATCAAGGAGCTTGCATACCATGATGATTTCTTCATCGTTGATCTTAAGAACGTTACAGCGACGAAGAGACTCCTCAATAACCTCCTTAGAGTACCAGTTCTGGCGGAGGTTGATGTCGAACACCTTGAGAGTGCCGAGCTGTGGCATTGTGTCGAGGAACTTCTGCACTGTAGAGCGAGTAACGGCTGTGCGCTGAGCGAGAGAACCGAAGCAAACGGCGCGAGCGTTCTTTGCGATCTCCTCAACAGCAGGAGTCCAAGGGATGTTGTCGTAAGCTACGCCAAGGCAGATGTCATACTGTGGGATGCCGTTGCCTGAGAGAGTAACCTGTACGGTACCTGTAGGGAAATCTACAGTCTCAAGGTGGTGGTTAGCACCCTGCTGCTTGAGAATCTGCTTTATTTCCTCACCGTCGGTATCGTTACCGATGGCAGATACAGCGATACCGTTAAGACCGAATTGACTTGCGTGATAAGCGAAGTTGGCAGGAGCGCCACCGAGTTTCTTTCCGTCTGGGAGACAATCGAAAAGGATCTCACCAAGACCTACGATATAATCTTTCATAATATAGAAGCCCCCTAGCCCCCGAAGGGGGAACTTTTAATTGTCCTGAGGGCGGATTTAAGTTTTACGTATTTACAGTTTAAGAATTTAGATAGCCCCGCCGATAACGGCGTGGAATGGTCTTTACTTCAACTTGTTAATATAAGTGAAGAGATAAACGACGCCGACAGCCATGCAGAGAACTGCGCCTGCCTGTCCCATAGCGTCAGATGCAAGACCCATGGCGAGTGGGAAGAGTGTACCGCCGAAGAGACCCATGATCATCAAACCGCTGACCTCGTTCTGCTTCTCAGGAACTGCCTGGAGAGCGTTTGCGAAGCACATTGAGAAGACATTTGAGTTGCCGTAGCCTACGCAAGCGATTGCTACATAGAGCATCCACTGTGAATTGCCGAAGAACATTCCGATCATTGATATTGCCATGAGGATGACAGAGATGATGAAGAATGTGCGAGTCTTGAGCACGCGGAGGAAGAATGAGCCTGTGAGACAGCCGATAGTACGGAAGATGAAGTAGAGAGATGTTGCGAAGGCAGCGTCGTTGAGTGACATGCCTACACGCTCCATGAGGAGCTTAGGAGCAGTGGTGTTAGTACCAACATCGATACCTAC
The DNA here is from genome assembly GCA_024401305.1 of Bacteroidaceae bacterium. Lineage (GTDB taxonomy): Bacteria > Bacteroidota > Bacteroidia > Bacteroidales > Bacteroidaceae > Prevotella. Next base: position 2,990 of record JAKSLI010000064.1, read on the forward strand.
ATGGCACATGATGCCGAGGAAAGAGAGGAACACGATAGGTGTGCCGAGGAGCTTGAAGCAGTCAGCGAAACCACTTGCCTTACCCTCTGTCTTAGGCTCTTCGATAGGAGTAACGAAGAGGAGGAGTGTAGCGAGTGTGCCTACAACGAAATAGATGGCGAAGAGTACGCGCCAGTTGAGTCCGAACTCAGGAATAGCTGCCACAGCACCCCACATAGCGAGGTAAGGAGCGAGGAAGGAAGCGATAGCCTTCACGAACTGACCGAAGGTGAGTGTAGAGGCGAGGTTGCCCTTGATAACCGATGTCACCAGCGGATTGAGTGAAGTCTGCATAAGCGCATTACCGATGCCGAGCAATGAGAACGCTACGAGCATGAGGTAGAACGACTCACCGAAGATAGGGAGCAGCAGTGAAACAACTGTTACGATGAGCGAGAGAAGAACCGTGTTCTTGCGACCAATCTTGTTCATCAGCATACCTGTTGGCACTGAGAAGAGAAGGAACCAGAAGAATACGAGCGATGGGAAGATGTTTGCTACTGAGTCAGTGAGACCGAGATCTTCCTTTACATAGTTGCTGGCAATACCCACGAGGTCAACGAAACCCATGGCGAAGAAGCACAGCATGACGCTAATGATAGCTATTTTGTTTGATTTCATAATAAAGGAGCCCCCTAGCCCCCGAAGGGGGAACTTTTAAATGTCTTGGGGGCGAAAGGCATTATTAGATTAATGATTTGTTTTCTGCGTAAAAAGCTATTAAGAGCTCCCCCTTCGGGGGATGGGGGGCTTTTACTTTTCGACCTTTATATTATTAAACTGTGACTTAGGGAACACGAGGTTTGTGATGCAGACCTCACCATTGTTTCCGAACACCTCAACGCTCGACTTGTCGATGAAGATGCGGAGGGAAGTGAGCTTGTTGCGAACAGGAGCTACTACAGGAGCTTCGTTCTCGCCACCAGCCTTGAGGAAGTTTGCGCTGAAGCCTGTAATACCACTCTTGCTGCGGTCGGCAGTGAGTGTAGAAGCCTTCTGGTCGTAAGTGATAACATATTCCTCGCCTTCGTCGTTAGAGAGGACAACCTTGCATGAGCCCTTGATCTTCACAGTCTTGTCGAGACCCTTGCCGTCGTATTCCTGTGCAGGAGCGCTACCGAGGTAAAGCTTCTTGTCGGCACCCTCATAGAGGAATGGATCGCGCACGATAGAGTTTGCTGAGCGGAACTGCTTAGTAGGAACATCGTTGGCATACTCCCAGTTAGACATCCAGGCAATCATTGGCTGACGACCGCCAGGAGCGTTAGAGAATGATACAGTAGCATAGTGGTCCTTGCCATAGTCCTGCCAGAGAGAGTTGCCATTAGTATAGCGAGCCTCATCGTCAACAGTGAACTTATGACCGTCGAAGTCACCGATGAAATACTGTGTTGCGCTACCGCCATTGATACCGCCAGGGTTGATGTTGCAGATAAGAACCCACTTCATCTCGTTGATCTTCAGGCGATCGTTCTTTACACGAACACGCATGAGGTCTGGGCATTCCCAAACACCGCCATGACCGCCGAGACCTTCGCCGAAGCGAGACTCTTCCTTCCATGTCTTCATGTCAGGTGAAGAATAGATGCGCATCTCCTGACCGCAAGCGAGGATGAGGTTCCAAGCGTTGATTTCATCGTTCCAGAACATGTTTGGATCGCGGAAATCCTTGATAGGAGCAGTGAGCACAGGGTTGCCTTCATACTTAGTGAAAGTGATACCGCCGTCAGTACTGTAAGCGAGACACTGAGCCTGGATGTCGCCACCATGAGGAGTTGGACGAGCAGCAGTGTACATTGCAACAACAGCGTCCTTGCCGAAGCCGGTAGTGTTGTTATGGTCAACGATGCAAGAGCCGCTGAACATTGCTCCCCATGTGTCAGGAACGAGAGCAGTAGGCTGAGCAGTCCAGTTGATGAGGTCAGTAGAAGTAGAGTGAGCCCAGTGCATGTTACCCCACATAGAGCCGTAAGGGTTATACTGGTAATAAAGATGCCAAACACCATCCTTGTAGAACATGCCGTTAGGGTCGTTCATCCATCCGAGCTTTGGAGTATGGTGATAAGCAGGGCGGAAAGGTTCTGCGATGACCTTGTAGTCGGTATCGTTGTTCTGATCCATCTTGCTGAAGCAGATGCAACCCTCTGGAACATCCTGAATGACAACATTGAAACCCTTCTCATTGAGCCAAGGTTTCATATCGAGCGGAAGGTAATAATCAACCTTCTCGCGTGCCATGCGTACATTCTGACGCATGATTTCCGTGTTGCCGATAACTACACACACACGACCTTCAGGAGCATTCTCCTGAATAGGAAGCCAAAGATAGCGACCATCATTGCTGGCAGGTCTAACGATAGTTTGCTCACACGCCTGATGGGTAATAGGCGGTATGCTTGCCATGCAGAATGCAGGGTAAGCAAGAAGAGCGGCCAATAGTGATTTAGTTTTCATTTGGTTATAAGGTTTTTTGTTCTTGTTTACTGTTTAATGTTTAGAGTTTAAAGTTTACTCTATAAACATTTTGTTATCCCGAAATCAATCTCTTTACCCTAAAAAACAACCTATTGCCCTTACTAATAAAATTAAAATATACTAACCTAACTAACAAACCTATTATTTCGAATCTTCTAATCTCCTGTTTTTCGTGTGCAAAATTAATATATCCTTATAAATATATATATAAAAAATATTGCAAGGAATAAAAAAAATGTTGCAAATAGCCGTTTTTTACGACACTCTGCAACATTTTTCGTTCTTTTCATCTCCAAATGGACGCTAAAGGCCATGTTTTCATCGAATAAGTTGTGGAAGGCTTCAGGGCGAAAAACTCGAATCCTGTCTGGTCGTCGCCAGCAAAAGTGGCGAGGGAGAACACATTCAAGCCGTCTTCCGAGAAGATCTCCACGCTGCATTTGTCAACGAAGATACGGAGTTTCAGCTTATTGCCTATCGGGGCAACCTTCGCATGGCAAGTGCGCTCGAACTTCTCCATGCGGAAATCGGCAACCTGGGTGCGGTCAACAGTCAGCGAATGACTGTCGGTGTCGTATGTGACGACGAGTTTTCTGCCATCGCCCACACAGAGGTTCATTCCGAAGGTGTTGCTCTTTGTGCAGTCGAATGTAACCTCAGCCTCGTAGGTATTGCCCAGGGAAGCTATCTGCTTAACTGGAGTAAAGCCAGTCTTGAGCTTGCCCTTGAAGGTCATTTGCTCACCACGAAGGGACTTGACTTCTTCCTTCGGCTGCTGCGAAAGGCGATAACCGTCTGGAGTCTTGCGAAGAGACAAGCGGCGAGGAATTGACCAGAAGCCCTTGCCATAGCTACTGTTAGGCAGCAAACGACAGTAAGTCCAGTTGGACATCCATCCGATGCTATAGACCTCGTTGTTGAGCTTTCCGTCGAAATCCTTCACAGTGCGGGAAGCGTAGAAGTCAGGAGCGCGGTCAACATAGAGTCCTGTTTCAGGCTCAAGACCTTCTGCGTGGAACTCCTTTCCGTCGAAATCGCCTACGAAATATTGCTCATTGTCCCAATCGACAGAGACTACGAGAACCCATTTGTATTGGGTTCCAGAAGTTTCAGAGGTTCCAGAAGTTTCAGAGGTTTCAACCGGAAGTTTGAAGAAGTCAGGACATTCGAAGCAGCGGTATGTGCGGCCGGCAGGTCCAAAGTCGCTCAGCCATGTCCAGTTCTTGAGGTCTTTCGATGCATAGAAAGCCGCCTTGCTCTCAAGAGTCTTGCTGACAACCATAAGCCACTGCTGCGACTCCTCGTGCCAGATGACTGTTGGATCACGGAAATCCTGATAGCCGATGTCGAGGACAGGGTTGCCCTTGTAGAAGTCAAAGGTACGACCGTGGTCATTGCTTATGCCAAGACCCTGGGTCTGAATCTTTGCACTGTCGTTGTTATGGGTGAGGCAAGAGATGTATGTGCCCTTGCCAAAGCCAGCAGTATTGTTGGCATCGGCAACGACGCAACCTGTCCAACAGCCTATTCCCTTTGGAACATTAATCTGCGAACGGTTGTTTATCTCATTGAAATGCACGAGATCCTCCGATTCCGCACATCCCCACCAATAGCAGTGGTACTTGCCTTCGTAGTAGAGAAAACCGCAAGGGTCACTTATCCAACCATGTCGCGCACTGAAGTGATACTGGTTGCGATAATGCTCCTTGTAGAGGTTATCCCCTGAAACGACTTTATACTCCTGGGCACTTGCACCCAAGAGTATAAAGCACATACATAATAGGGAGGTAAGAACTTTCCTATTCATTTACAATTTTGTTCGCTTCGCGAGGCTAAAGGGTAAAGGCTAAAGGGTAAAGGCTTCCATGCGGATTGCATGCGGCTCAGTAAACTTCGCCCTACGAGTGGATGAAGGCCTTTAGCCTTTAGCTTTTAGCCTTCAGCCTCAACTTGAGCTTGTGAAAGTTGAATACTTAATACTGCGATACCTTAACGTCGCTGATTGTTACGTCGTTGAAGTAAGTATGGATAGCCCAACAGTTCTTCTGAAGACCGTAGATACGCTGAGTACAACCGTAGTCGCCGTTGATGTACATAGTAACAACAGAGTTGTCAGTGTAGATATCAACATGGTAAGTATTGTCAGCTGGACGAGGGAAGATGTAACCGTCAGCACCAGGGATGAAGCCCTTGCCCATATATCCGTTCTGCTCGAAGTTGACCTTGCGACGACCATTCTCCCATTCTGGGTTGACAACGAGAGTGTAGTACTGTCCATCTTCAGCCTCAACCTGAGTTGGCTCACCTGTGTTCTTGTCAATTTCAGTCACGAGTCTTGAACCATGACAGAAGCTTACGCCGAAACGGTCACCATCGTTGGCAGTCTTAGCTGTGAACGAGATATGGTTGTGTGTACCGAGACGATTGTACATAACAAAGTCTTCTCCTGTCTTCATAACCTTAACCTCTGCAGGTTTGTCGTACTTAGCGTCCATAGCAGGAACCTTACCAACAGTAAGTGTACCATTCTCATGCTGAATGAGCTTGTGGCATACGAGAGCACCAGACCAGTTTGGCTCTCCGCTTGCACCTACATTGATGTTCTTATCGTCGTTAGTTACACCTGAACGGTATGGAGACCAACCCCAAATGTAGCGGTCAGTGCCGTTGGAAGCAGTCTTGCCAGCATAGAAAGCACGAGTGTCAAGAACGCCTTCCTTGTCATCCTTTGGCCACCAACGACCAGGATCAGTGAAGCAAATCTTGAGGTCATGCCATGTTGGAGCCATCATGTACTTAACCTTGCGGCTCCAATCTGTGCGCAAAGCTTCGCTATATACGAGATACCAGTAGTCGCCCATCTTGAAGATGTCTGGACATTCGCACATACGGTCCCAGATCATAGGGAACTCTTCTACATAAGTCCAATCCTTCATGTTGCTTGATTCGAACTCAGCGAACTTGAGCTTACTTGAGATAACCATGTGCCACTTGCCGTCTTCAGCCTTGAAGATCTGTGGGTCACGGAAGTCTGTCTCAGAGAAACCATAGTCAGCCCCCTTGAGAACCCATGTCTTATCCTTTGTCCAAGTCTTGAAGTCTGGAGATGTTGCACGCATCACAACTTCCTTTGAAGTGTGGCCAGTGTAGTAAATATAGTAGAGACCATCAGCCTCGTTGTACAAAGCGCAACCAGTACCGAGAGCAGCATCAGCCTCGTTCTTTGACTTACCTGTAGGGAGAACTTCGCCGAGAGCCTGATAGTTGGCACCGTCCTTTGTGCTTACGCCATAGAATGGGTGGAAGCAGTAAGGGTCGTTGTTGTTGAACTCCTGGAGATAGAGCACCTTGAACTCGCCTGCCTTCTGGTCGTAGAAAGGCATTGGGTCGCCTACACGACCTATTTCTGGCATGTAGTAAGTGCTGAAGCTTGCATCCTCAGTAGGAGTGAAGAACGATGTGGTGCCAGCCCAATCCTTAGGAGCATCACCTTCGAACTTTTCTTCGCTGCAAGAAGCAAAGCCCCCCACAGCCAGCAAGCTGGCAGCTCCCCCAAGGAGGAGTGTAGAATGCTTTGCTCGCTGAAGTATATTGTTAATGAAATTCATATCTTTGTTTTTGTTTTTATGGTTACTAAGCTAATCCCTCCCCTCCCATTAGGGGGAGGGGCAGGGGGTGGGGCTTCTTATTTTGTCAAATAGTTGATAGCATTCTTAGTCATGATGGCGATGTTCTTGTGGAACTTCTCTTCGTAGCCATCCTCGAATGTGTAAGAGTACCAGTCGTAGCAGCCAGAGCCGATACAGATGATGCCACCCTTACCATCGTGAGCAGGGTATTCCCATGCTACGATAGCACCGTCGCCACCAACACCGATGATTCTACCGCCATTGCGAGTTTCCCAGTAACTGTGGCTTGGATAGTTACCCCAGTCGCTACCGATATGGTACTGAGCAGTAGAGTTAGTGATGTGATAACCCTTATCTGTACAGTAGATGCGGCCTGTATCGTCGCCATCGATAGTACCTTCGAAGAGTGGGTGAGAAGGATCGTACTTGATGAAGTCCCAAGGACCGCCACAAAGTTCTGCGCTGTCCTCATTGCCACCCCAGCAGTTCTGTGGAGTTGTCCACTCGTCGTCGCCAGTTACGCCGATGAATGAAGGGAGGATAGTAGCGTAGCGAGTAAGGAGGAGAGCACCGCCGCGCTCGTAGAAGTCGCGGAGCTGGTTCTTGGCATCAAGAGCCTCAGGAGCCTTCTGGATGAATGGATCGTGACCATCAACGCCACCGTCCTGGTGGAAGTGCCACCACATGATCTTACACTGAGAGATGTCGATAGTACCTGCCTGGAGATCAGCGAATGAAGCGTACATAGACTCTGGAACATTTGCGAGCATCCAAGTGCAAGCTTCGAGAGCCTCTGGATCGAGCTTAGACATGTCAGAAGCTGCACCGAGGAAGAGTGCCTTTGGCTTGTCGATAGCGATTACCTTTACAACATACTTGCTTGAAGCAGTGTTGTTTGAAACTGTGAAAGTAACAGGCGCAGAGAAGTCCTGAGGAGCACCGCTGAGAGGATCAACAGTTGCGTTCTTAGAGAGCTCAATAGTAGGGATGGCATTCTTGATGTCAACACTACCTGGCACATAGACAGTGATAGTCTTGGCATCCTGATCAATCATACCGTTGTAGATACCATTGATAACGAATGAGTAAATCTTAGCCTCGTCACGGAGAACAGAGAGAGTCCAGTCAAGGAACAAGTCGCCAGCAGCAACGTGGATGTTCTGGTCGGCGCTCATGTCGAGAGTCTGACCCAGTGCAACATTTGCAGTAGCACCATCAGCAATCTTCAAGCCTGTAACCTTCATTGCGTTTACAGGAGCTGTCTCTGGGATTCTTACTACGATAGAGCGAGAAGCCAAATCGATAGTGCCTTCATAGCCATCAAGCGCAATCTGCTCTACGAGGCAGTTGCCGCTGAGGTCGAGTGAGCAGTCGTCGTTCTTGTCGCAAGAAGCGAAAGCCAGCATAGCCAGGAAAAAGCCTAACCAAGCCTTCCCAAAGGGAAGGATGTTTATATGTTTTACTCGCTGTATTAATTTATCGAAATATTTCATCTTATTAATTTACAATTTACTGATTTACAATTTACTGATTTATTACCCTTATTGCACCCCAGCCACTCAAAGCTATTAAACATCCCTCCCTTTGGGAGGGCTTGGGTGGGCTGCAGGGGGTGGGGCTTTTTACCAATTACCGATGTTCTGCTTGTAGTTGTTGTTAGAAGCAGAGATCTGGCTGTGAGGGATTGGGAGATATTCGTTCTTGTTGGCAGTGAACTTAGCGCCATCATAGATGTTGCAGCGTCCCTTCTCAACATCGAAGTACTCGTTGAGAACCTTTTCTGCATCGCCCCAGCGAACGAGGTCGAAGAAGCGCTCTGACTCCATGGCGAGCTCAAGGCGACGCTCCATCTTGACCATCTTGAGGGCATCTTCCTTAGAATATGAGCCTTCGTCATACTTCTTGCAGTAGATCTTCACGCCATACTTCACTGGATAGTTGCTGATAGTCTGAGTAGAACCGGCAGCACGCTCACGGATCTGGTTAACAAGCTTTACAGCCTCTCCACCCTGATTGAGCTGTGCGTAAGCCTCGGCACGCATAAGGATAACGTCAGCATAACGGAAGACGATGCGGTTCATTGATGATGCCCAGAAAGAACCCTTGATGAGATACTGGTCGATGAGGGCAGGGTCAACATTGTGCTTCAATGTTACGTTGTAACCGTAGAGACCACCCGAACGGCTCCAGTTAGAAGACTCATCCATAATGAAGTTAGGGTTGAACATGTATGGAAGACCAGGCATACCTACAGTGAGGAAGAGACGTGGGTCAGCATTGTCTGCTGCCTTGTCATAGTTCTTTGCGTTGTAGCTGTCGAGGTAAGGACGGCCCTTGTCGTCAGTGCGGAAGGCATTCACGAGGTTCTGTGATGGCTTGTAGAAGTCGCAACCACCATCTGTTACATTAACGATGTTAGGGCAGATAAGACCGTAACCGAAGTTAAGGCTACCATACTTTGTACCATCGTTGCGAGAGTACTGGATAGCCCAGAGAGACTCGCAGCCGTTCTCGAACTGCTCTTCAGGACGGAAGTTGTTGTGGATGTCCTTCTCGAGGTCATAACCACCATCCTTGTAAATGGCAGGGTTAGTGTATTCAATAACCTTCTGGAGGTCTGCTTCGTTGATAGAAGTTACCTTGTGGCTTGCAGCGTCGTCCTGACGATAAGCCTTGTAGAGGTAAACCTTAGCGAGGAAAGCAGCGCAGGCAGCCTTTGTAGGACGACCCTTGTCAGCCTGAGTGTCAGGAAGGATGCCGTAAGCATACTCAAGATCGTCAGCGATAACCTGCCAACCTTCGTCGTTGCTGTACTTGGTGTTAGTGATCTGGCTATAATCGTCGTAAGAGAGATTAGTGTCGATCACGAAAGGAATGTTCTTGAAGAGACGCTTGAGCTGGAAGTGTGCGTAAGCACGGAGGAAGTGAAGCTCAGCAAGACGCTGGTCCTTCTGCTTGAAGCTTGCGTCGCAACCCTCTACTGCGTGGATGGCAGCATTGACACGAGAGATTGAATTGTAGAGACGAACCCAAATGTCGTTGAGGTTCCAGCTTGTAGGGAGCACACCCTGCTCAACCTCGAGCTGATGGAACACGTCACCGTCGTTTGTTGTAGAACCGCCTTTGTAAGCATCGTCTGAACGAACATCATAGTTCCAGAGCGAGAAAGAGGCGTTGATATCCTCAGAAGTAGCGAAGATTGCGTATGCTGAGGTCACCTGCTTGTCGGCGTATTCAGGAGTGTTGACCTGCTCATCAGAGAGAGTACCCTGTGGCACCTGCTCACTGAGGAAGTCAGAACATGAGGCTGCCATCACTCCTAAAGAGGCAGCAAGTATATAGTTTTTAATATTCTTCATAATGATAGGTAGGGTGCTTTAGAATGATACGTTGATACCGAATGTTACATTCATAGGGATTGGGTAACCGAATGTAGGAACTTCAGGATCGTTGCCACTGTAGTTTCCGCTCTTGATAGTGAGCACATTCTGAGCAGAGAGATACATGCGGAGTCGGCTCATGCAGAGCTTCTGTGCAATAGCTTCAGGGAAGTTGTAGCCGAACTGTATTGTACGGAGCTTGAGGTAAGAACCGTTTTCAACGTAGTATGTTGACATACGAGTCTCGTTGTTGGTATCCATTGTAGTGAGAGCTGGGATGTTAGAGCTCATGTTGTTTGGATTCCATGCATCGAGAACGCGGATACCCTTGTTGAGGTTTGGTACATTGACACCTGCCCAAAGGTCTGTCTGCTGCTTGTAGTCCTTAGTGATTACATCAACACCCTGAACGCCCTGCCAGAACATTGTGAAGTCGAAGTTCTTGTACTGGATATAAGCGTTGAGACCATAAGTGAATGCTGGTGATGGATCGTAAATCCACTTCTGGTCAGCAGTAGTGATCTGACCGTCGCCATTGAGGTCCTTGAAGCGCATACGACCTACAGCAGCACCTTCCTGGATAGCGTGGTTGTCAACTTCATCCTGGTTCTGGAAGATGCCGTCGAACACATAACCAACCTGTGCACCCATTGGATGACCAACAACGCTTTCTACGCCGTTACCACCGAATGTACCGTTTGCTGCGATTGTCTCAGGGAGCTTAGTAACCTCGTTGTAGTTTGTACCGATGTTACCGTTGATGTCATACTGGAGTTCGCCAGCCTTGCCACGGTAACCGATGTTAAGTTCAAGACCGCGGTTGAGCATCTCACCTGCGTTGATCCACATCCAAGAGCCTTCACCCATAACGCCTACGCCAGGCATGTGAACGAGGATGTCAGTAGTCTTCTTGTAGTACCAGTCGAGAGCACCATAGAGAGCGCCGTTGAGGAAACCGAAGTCAAGACCGAGGTTAGTCTGAGTAGTTGTTTCCCACTTGATGTCGTCGTTACCAATCTGGTCGCGCTTGAAACCTGAGTCGAGGATCTGACCGCCGTTAGTACCCTGGATATCATAGCCAGTGTTGTAAGAGTCACCACCGAAGTTGAGGCTACCAGTAGTAGTATAGAGAGTATAGCGAGCGTTGTTGTCGATCTCCTGGTTACCAGTCTGACCCCATGATGCACGGAGCTTGAGGTTCTCGATCCAAGAAGCCTTGTCCTTGAGCCAGCTTTCCTCGCTGATACGCCAACCGAGAGATACTGATGGGAATGTACCGTACTTGTTGTTCTTACCGAAGCGGCTTGAACCGTCGCGACGGATAGTGAGGCTTGCGAGATACTTGTCTGCGTAAGTATAGTTAGCCTTACCGAAGAAAGAAACGAGCGAGTAGCCACCGCCACCACCGTAAGACTTGTCAGTACCTTCCGTACCTGCTGATGGCCACATGTAGTCTGGGTTGAGAACGGCGAAGTCCTGACGATAGCCAGAGAACCAGATGTCGTCCTGACGGTTGAGCTCCATACCGATCATTGCGTCAGCACGGTGAGCGCCCTTCTCAATCTTGTATGTTGCAATGGCATTCCACATCCACTTCATCCAGTGCTCCTGCTTTGCCTCTACACCGTTCTCTGGGCGGGCAACGTTACCGCCAATAACAGGATAAGTGAAGAAGCGCTGCTGCTTCTGGCTATAGTCAACACCGAAAGTTGTGCGGAAATTGAAGTCCTTGAAAAGAGCGAGGTTCAAGTGAACATCACCGAATGTACGCCAGTAGTTGTAGCGATTGTCCTTTGCACGAGAGAGAGTAGAAAGAGGGTTCTCGCGGTCAGCATAACCACCAGTGAGGTTGGCGTAGTTGCCATTGATGTTATAAATAGGATAGTTAGGGTTGAACTGGAGAGCATTCTCAAGGAAACCGCCAGGAGCAGAAGCCTCGTCAGTGCGGTTCAAAGTGAAGTTCTCGCCGATAGTGAGCACATCGCCGATGAGCTTGTACTCAGTGTTGATACGAGCTGAGAAGCGCTCGAAGTCAGAATTCTTGATGACACCAAGGTTCTTGTAGTAACCGAGAGAGAAGAAAGAAGAACCCTTTTCGTTGCCATTGCTTACATTTACATTATAGTTTTGTACGATACCAGTGCGTGTAGATTCCTTGAACCAGTCAGTATTTGCTGCCTGAACAGTGTTGTTTGCATCAAGATACTGGCTCATCTGAACACCGTTGAGCTGAGGGTTGCCGTTCTGGTCGTAGCCCCAGTTGAAATGGTAGCCGAGATTGTTGTTGTTTGGATCAAGGCCGTCGTTTACGCGAGCCTGCCAGAAAGCCTGTCCCCACTGCTCTGCGTTGAGCACCTTCATGCGGTGAGCATACATAGAAGCGGCGATGCTTGCGTCGAAGTCAACATTTACCTTGCCGTTCTTACCGCGCTTTGTTGTGATGATGATGACACCGTTTGCAGCACGAGAACCGTAGATAGATGCAGAAGCGGCATCCTTCAATACCTGGATAGACTCGATGTCCGATCCGTTGAGTTCGTGCATACCAGCCTTTGTAGGCACACCATCAATGATATAAAGAGGGTCGTTGTTGTTGAGCGTACCGTTACCACGGATACGGACTGTAGCAGCACCTGAAGGGTTACCATCAGCAGAGATGTTCATACCAGGCACACGACCCTGAAGAGCCTTCATTGGGTTGTTTTCGTTCTGCTTGGCAAGTTCGCTTACGCTGACAACGCTGACAGCACCAGTAAGGTCTGCCTTGCGCTGAGTGGTATAACCTGTTACCACTACTTCCTGGAGAGAGTTTGACTCGTCTTCCATGACAACATTCATCTGTGCCGAAGCAGGAAGAACCATAGTTTGCATACCAACGTATGTAAACTGAAGCTGCGCGCCATTGGCAACGCTGAGAGTAAAGTTTCCGTCAAAGTCGGTGATGACAGCATTGCTCTCATTGCCCACCTCCTTGACTGTCGCTCCGATGATAGGGTCGCCATACTGCTTGTCTGTGACAGTACCCTTAACCTCGATGTTCTGTGCCATCGCCGAAAGCGAGCAGCATAGCATCATGAGCACGGAGAGAAAAATCTTTTGGATCTTTTTCATAATTAGTACTTGATAGGTTGTTTTATTTGTAATGTAATTTTTGTATTTTTCGCGGACAAAATTACTCTTACCTACCTTAACTCCCCTTAAATAATGATAAAACAACTCCCAAATTTGTTTCCATGCAACAAATTTGGGAGTAAATGTTACGAATTTTATGCTGTGTTCTACAACTTTTGTACATCCGTTGGCGACTTTCCGAACAAATCCTTATAGCATTTCGTGAAGTAGGATGGCGATGAGAAGCCTACGCGATAGGCTATTTCGGAGATGTTCAGCGAAGAATCTGCCAGCAACTGATGGCCTCGTTTCAGGCGTTCCTCGCGAATTATTTCCACTGGCGACTTGCCCGTCAACGCCTTTACCTTTCTATATAATTGTACACGAGAGAGGCACATCTCCTCGCCAATATCCTCTACGCTGAGGTCGGAATCCGAGAGATGGTTATCGACTACCGCAAGGAACCTCGTGAGGAATTCGTTCTCTCGGCGGAACTGCTTCTCGCCTCCGCTGATGATGTCTTCCTCAACAACAGGCTCACCGCTTTCCTTCTTCTGGTTGAGCGACATTTCAATGATCTTGTCGCGCTGCTCTTCCAGTTCGTCACGCTGGCGCTCGGCAACTTCCTTCTCGTGCATGAGCTGCTTGTTCGTAACCGACAACTGGGAATTTATGATTGACAATTGCTGGTTGGCATCAGAGATCTTCTCCTGACTTGCCTCCAGTTCCCTGTTCTTTTCGCGCAGTATTCCGTTGAGCTTATGCTTGGTCTGGTAGCCATGGATTGAAAGACCGAGGAGTATGGCTACTATCAGAATGAAGGTAAGGATGATGCCAATGGCAATCTGCTGGTTCTCTATATATTCGCGCATGGAACCTGCCTGTGCGTGCATCTTCTGCAGATAAGCAGCCTGGCGCACCACCTCTTCATGCTGAAGCAGGAGCACCTTCGCATTCTGGCTCGTCACAACACTCGACTTCAGGAAGCTCTCTCTTGGCACTGTCTTGCCTTCAAGCACATCAATGGCAAGCTGAAGGAGCTTGTCACCTTGCGTCGGATAGATGGCGGAAGCAGTCAATATGGAGTCTGCCACCTGACGGATGCCACCATTCTCCGTAGGCAATGCATCAACGCCGAGGTAGAGTATGTTGCCGTTGTCCTTGCCGTGTTCCTTGATTACGCGGCGTGCTCCTACTGCCATACGGTCGTTGCCGCCATAGACAGCATCAATCTTTCCGTCGTATTCCTTCAGGATGCGACGCATAGCAGTCTCGCCAGAGGCTTCTGTCCAGTCGCCGCTCTGGTAAGCAACGGTCTGTATGCCAGGATACATCTTCAGGGCATTCGCAAAACCGTCGTGACGCTCCTGTGCTGGCGATGAACCTTTCAGACCGCCTATCTCCACGACATTGCCCTTGCCGCCGAGCTTTCCTGCAAGATACTGTCCGAGCATCTCGCCGATATGATAGTTGTCGGCACCCATGAAGGCAGTAAACTGCTCGTTGTTTGTCTTGCGGTCATAGAGCACCACAGGTATCTTCTTCGCATACGCCTTACCGATGGCATCCGTGAGATTATCCACCTGGTTAGGCGAAACGATGAGAAGGTCTATGCCGGAGTTCACGAGGGAGTCTATCTGCTTCTCCTGCAAGCGGCTGTCGTCGTGTGCGGAAGTGAAGCGAAGCTCCACACCCTCATTGAAGTATGTAGCCATTATCAGCTCATCCTGAAGCTTCGCACGCCACGAGTCTTCAGAACATTGCGACACACCTATTATATATTTAGGCGTCCTCTCGCCACAGGAACTTACCAGAGAAAGAGCAAGCAGACAAGCTGCAAACCAAAGGCTTCTTTTGAGAATCTTAATCATGTTGTGGTTGTCGGTTAATACTTTATATCATCACTAATTATTTAATGACCATAAGTTCTATCGCCATTGCATTAGCATATTCTGGGTGCAAAAATACAAAAAACATTTGGGTAAATGCACTATTTTGCTGTTTTTCACGTATAAAACCCGCAAAAAGTTTGTTGCAGTAACCGATTTTGTACAAAAACGGTTGTTGTTTTCCGTACATATAATGAATAAGACGTACATGTTGTGAAGTTCACGAATTGTCCAAAACCATTTCATAATTTGTTTGCGAAACCTTTTCAAAACACCCTACCTTTGCATCGTCAAACAAAACAAAATGACTCTTCCCTGCCGTTCTCGGCAGGGTCTTCAAACCCCAAAAACATTAAACATTAAATCAAAAACTTAAAAACAAAAACTCAAACATTATGAAAAAGTTCGCTACAATCCTCGCAATCGCTATCGCATTCATCTTCTCAGCAACTAGTGCAAACGCTCAGATGATCAGTCAGACAA
>JAKSLI010000065.1 GCA_024401305.1 Bacteroidaceae bacterium
ATTCAATAATGTCAAAGATCAAAGCGGTCTTGATGGACCTGATTTATTTGAAAAAATTAAATTTTAACTCGTCCCTAATTTTTAGTGGACACTAATGATAAAATATCACAAGAAAAAACTTATTTGTTGAGTTGAGTTCAATAATTTATAGAACCCACCATTTACTAACCCAAAACAATTTACCATTATGAACAAGAAATTCGTTTGCTCAGTATGTGGCTATGTTCACGAAGGACCAGAGCCACCAGAGAAGTGCCCAGTATGTAAGGTTCCTGCATCTAAGTTCAACGAGATGACAGAAGAACTCACATGGGTTACAGAACATAAGCTTGGCGAAGCTAAGGATGTTGACCCAGAACTCAAGAAGGGACTTAAAGAGCACTTTGCCGGCGAGTGTACTGAAGTAGGTATGTATCTTGCCATGAGTCGTCAGGCTGACCGCGAGGGTTATCCAGAAATCGCAGAAGCTTTCAAGCGCTACGCATTGGAAGAGGCTGACCACGCTGCAAGAATCGCAGAACTCCTCGGCGAAGTTGTTTGGGACACAAAGACTAATGTGAAGGCTCGTATGGAGGCTGAATGTGGTGCATGTGCAGGTAAGATGGAAATTGCCATTCTCGCCAAGAAGCTCAACGAGGATGCTATCCACGACACTATCCACGAGATGGCTAAGGATGAAGCTCGTCACGGCAGCGGCTTCCAGGGTCTCTACAACCGCTACTTCAAGAAGTAAGATATTTCCCCTCTTACAATCCTAACAAAAATAAAGAGGATATGCCTGTTTTTCATGGCATATCCTCTTTTATAGTTTATGTATATCAGAGTTTACTTTCTGATAACTTTCTTGCCTTTCTTGATAACAAAGCCCTTAGCATTGTTATTCACACGCTGACCAGCGATGTTGAAGAGGATTGCGTTCTTCTCGCCATCTGCTGTTACGCTGCTGATGCCTGTAGCGTCATCAGTGATAGATACAGGTTCAGATTCAACACCATTAGCATAAACTGCAGTGATGCTGTATTCGTGAAGCTTGTTAATGTCGCACTCCAAGCTATAGTTTTCTGCATCGCCAGGGATAGTGGCTACGAGCTTGTGGTCGAGATAGATATTGTAAGAAACAGGAAGTTTCTTAACCTTTTCGTAAGTGATGTCGTCAATCATGAACCACATACCGTCGTCAGCACCGTCGTTGCGGTCGATAGCGAAATACTTAGTGCCAGCAGGGAGAGTGATCTTGAACTCGCGCCAGTCGTTTTCATCTGGAGAAGTCTTAACCTCGAAGAGGTCGTCTGTGAGCGGAGTGAAGCTCTCGAGCTTGTTGTCGGTAGTAGAAGTCTGGATGTAGAAGTACTCGCTAGACAACATACCATACGATGGAGCCTGATACCAGAACGAGATTTCCTGCTCACGACCAGAGAGTTCTGGTGAGATGAGCCAGTCGTCTTGTTCAGCGTAGTCCATATCCATAGTCTCCAAATCTACAGATTCAATATCAAAACCGTAGAATGTAGAGAGGTACTGCTTTCCTGAGTGTCCAGGATAGTCGTTGTAATCATCACCAAAGATTCCATCCATATTCGTTACAACATACGCGAAAGTCTGGAACTCGCAAGGGAGTTCATAATTTTCCCAGAGGTAACCAGCGTATGAGAGGTCGTTGTTGACGAGAGTCCAAGGACCGAGAGTAGTAGTTGAGTATGGTTCATTAGGTTCAACAACCCAAGGAGTGTAGCTTTCGAAGTCTTCTGTTACTACCTTAGGAGTGTCTGTAGCCTTCTCCCATGAAAGAACAGCCTTACCATCCTCAAACTTCACAGCGAAGCCTTCAGGCATATCTTCAGCGCTTACAGCGATTTCCACTGTGAGAGACTTGCTGTTGTCGTTGGCATCCATGTCTTCTGCGAATACCACTTCACCCTTGAGTTCAAGAGTACCAGTGCAGAAGATAGAAGGAACGAATGAGATGATTTCAGTAACATTCTTCATAGGCTCGAGTTCCATAGAACCCTTCTGCTCAGCAACCTTGTCACCGTTTGCATAAAGATTGATTGTGTAATCCTCGATCGTCTGCTTACCATAGTTAGTAACAGTAACGAGAACTTCACTTTCAGAACCAATTACAGGCTTGTTTTCGATAGCCACTTCTGTAACAGCAAGGTTCTTCTCAAGCTGGTTGAGCACGCAGATGTTATCAATGAAGACAGAGCCTGCCTTAGCGAAGTTAGCCTGAACGCGAACGCGAACGAAGTTGCCCTTGTTGAAGTTCTTGAGGCTAATGGCGTGCGTGACATATTCGTCAGTGAGAGGAAGCGTAGCAACAGTAATATACCTGCCGTCAGTACCGATAGCCTGAACAGTTACTGTGTTGCCTGGTTCACCCTTTACGTCAAGAGAGATTGTAGCTTCTGCAGCACCCTTGATGTCAATCTTACCGCTCTCGATGAAGCCCCATTCGTCGTCAGAAACAGAGGCGAAGACGATGCTTGAGCCGTCGTCGTCAGAAGAGAGGTAGCCATAGTTGAGCACAACGCTGGCACTGCTGATGTCGTATGTCCAGAAGTTGTTGAACTTATGGCCCTTGAATGTCTCGAAGTAAGGAATTGGAGTTGGCGCACCAACGAACATAGGAACCCACTCAGTAGGACCATTGCCGGCTTCGTTCCATGGAATCAGAGCCCAGTACTCAACGGTCTGTTCGCCAACATTTGTCTTATAGGTTGTAGTAAGCGGACTAGTGTTGCCACTTTCAACCAACTCCTGAAGTGATACGCCACCACTCAAGTCGTTGAAATAAACGCTCCAGAGGTCAACAGTAGTCTCTTCCGGAATGACAACACCACCATGCTTACCAGTCTTTGATATTGGGTCGAAACAGAAGTCCACAGTGTTGTTTCTGTCAATTACGCGTACACCCTGAAGGGCAGAAGGTTCGTCGATACCGACATAAACCGTCATGACGTATGTGTCGCCATCGCTATCGCCAACCTTAGCCTTGATGCTGTATTCATGGGCACCAGCGTAAGGAACAGCTTCATCAACGAACGAACAAGCGTCGCCTGGCTGTACAGACTCGAAAGTCTTGATGACATCTCCGTCGCGACTTACCTCAATGTTCATTGCAGCAGTGAGGGCTGTGCCATCGATCTGCGTAGCAGGAGCCTTGAAAGAGATTGTTGCGGCGAGAGCGCCGGCTGCGTCAGGAGTGATTGTGAGGTCAGTAACCTTTCCTGGGTTTGACACTTCTGCACCTTCAGCGAGCACGATGTCATCAACGTAGAGATACATGCAGTCTGGATCAGAGATGCCATGAACACCGATGTAGTAGTCGCCAGTTACAGGAACTGTGATGTGGTCGTTAGTACATTCCACTTTTACATCGCTCTTCACTACCTGTGGCTCGATGATCTGCATTGTCATGGCTTCAGCAGTAGCTGCATTACCGAGCTTCACTTCATAACGCTCTGCGTAACGGTCACTATAAGCCTGTCCCTTGATAGAGAATGTGTAGAGCTTGCCTGCTTCAAGAGGAATGGCTTTAGAAATCAACCAATCGTCTGCTTGGTTTACACGGTCGTAAGAACAGCGGGCACGGTTGCCGTACCACTCCCAAGTGTGTTCGTCACCGTTGGCGTCAATGACAGTCATTTCGTTGAGACCAACGAGCGAATTGTTAAAGTCCTGAGAGTAGATTACATTGCCAGCAGCCTTCTTTTTAGGAGCTTTGCGACCGCGAGCCGTAGTAGTGGCGTCAAGGTCAAAGGCACCCTTGGCACTGAGCATCTGAAGGCCAGCACCTTTCTTCTGAATGGCAGAATGGCGTGAAGGAGCAGGAGCCTTCTGTGCCGAGATAGGCAATGACAGCATTCCTGCAGCCATTGCCATTATTAGAGTTTTCTTCATTTTTCTATTATGAGGGATTATTGATACTCTTCGGTTGTAGAGAAATCTTCGTCGAGGAAAAGATCAAGCTGACGTTTTGCAAGCTGACTGCCGTCTCCCTTCTCATTATTAAGAACACTTCCTGCGAGGATATGAGATTCGGTCTGCGAAGACACCTTTTCCATTTCGGGTTTTATGTAAGTTTTCATTTTCTAAAATATTGAAATTACGAAATATTAGTCTTGAACCTTGATATTATTTAACAAGCATCTTCTTGCCATTCTTGATGACGATGCCCTTTGCATACTTGTTGACACGCTGACCTGCGAGATTGAACATTGCAGCTTCTGAGTTTGCAGAAGTATTAACGTTCTTGATAGCGTTAGCTCCCTTGTTGAAAGGAATTCCCTTAACTTGAACTTCCACGCCAGCAAACTCGGAGAATGCAGCTGATGGTATTGAGAGATAAGCCTTATGAGCAGCAGACTTGAATGGAGTACCATTGTCATTTACCCAGTAGAAGCCTACGCTTGCAGGATCTTTATCTGCGTTGAGAGAAAGAGCATAGAAGTAGCTTTCATCTTCAGTGTACTCCATTTCTGCCCAGTATTCATGAAGCGTTGTAGTTTTCTCTGTATCAAAACCGAAAAGCCAATTATTATCACAAAGAGAAAGGGTTGAAGTTGTATATTCAAGGGTCACATCGCCAGCACCCTCAAGAACTACAGCCTCTCCTGCAGGAATAACATTGTTGTAAGTCTCATCAATCTCTTCAAGATAATCAGCGTAAGCGATAAGACCCATCTCATAGCCTTTTTCTTCTGAAATGTTCAAGCCGAACACGTATGGAGTTACGTCTTCTGGAATCTTAACTGCATGCTTAGAATTATAGAATGTAGCATAGCCGATAGTAGGATTAATTGTGATTGTGGCTGCTGGTAATTGCTCAAGTTCAATAGTTCCTATGTTGAGAGGTGAAGCAAAGTTTGCGTTTACAGATGCTACATTTTCTACTGTCTTGTAGTCATCAGCAGAAGCTGACACTTTGAAGTTGTGGTTAGCCTGGATAACGCTTACATTGAACTTACCTTCTGCATCTGTAGTTGCAGTGTAAATGATGTCTGCATCGGCAGCAGTGAGCTTAACTTCGGCATCAGCTACAGGAGTCTTTGAATCCTTGTCAACAACAGTACCAGTTACGATGCTTGCATTGTCAACAACGAATGTGAAGATTGGAGTCTGTGATGGAGAAGCAGCCCAAGTGTAATCCATGATGTCAACAGCAACACCATCAATCGTAGGGTTGTCAGAGCTCTTAGACCAGCTTGTCTTTACGTCCTTGATAGCCTTGAAGTAAGTCTGCTGATAGCCATCGCCTTGGATGTCTGCACGCATTGCGATACGGATGTTCTTGCCTTCGTAAACGAATGGTTCGTCAAACACGAGGTCGAAGAACTTCTCGTATGCGACAGATCCATCATTATAGTTGCCATGGCGACGCTGTACGAGAGTAGCTGAGTAAACCTGCTTGAAGTTAGCAGAGTGTGGGTCAATAGTTACATTGTCAGCACCATCCTCTGTGTTCATCACCCAAACCTTTACGTCAAAGTTGAAGTTCTTTGAATTTGCGCTCTGTGCAGACTCAAGTTTAAGACCTGTAATCTTTGAACCAGCAGCAAGACCACTGAGCATGTCAGAAGTAAGGAGAGTCTGGCTGTAGCTGTGTGTAGAGTAGAGGCGTATAGGGCTTGTAGTTTCATTAGCTGTTTCGCTTCCCTTTATAGTGAAATCACCAGTAGACATCTCCTTAGAGATTGTAATGTTTCCGCTCTTAGAGTGTTGGAGAACATTGTTTACATAAACCTCTACTGTGAGTTCCTTTTCGCCAGAAGCGTGAGGGTTGAAAGTAAGGGTGAAGTTGTCATTGTCGTATGCATCAATGTAGAGATCATCTCCCTCTACTTCAGCAACCTGTTTGCCGTCGAACTTGAGGATAATCTTGGCATTTGTCTCATCCAATTCAATTTCATCGTAGTTTGCAATGCTTGCCTTCACTGTTACAGGAGTGTTCTCAACACCAGTTTCAGGGAACTCAGCAGAAAGGATGTAAGCGCCAGAAGCCTCAGTTACCTGAAGATCCTTTGTAGCAGAAGCACCCTTCAGCGCGAGAGTCTCTGAGAATGGGAAGATCTGAACGTCAGCTGGTTCTACAGTTACGTCGTATGTAAGCTTGTCCTGGCAAACTTCCATGCTGTACTTACCAGCAGCGTCTGTCGTTGCAAAGTACATAACGTTGCCATTAGCAAGAGCTACAGTTGCATTAGCAAGTGGCTCAACGTTCTTTGACTTGTTGAGAACAGTTACAATACCATCAACAACAGTTGGATTCTTCTCGATTGCGAGTTTGAGGACAGGGAGGTAGATTGGAGTGCTGTAGTTTTCTGCCTTGAATTGCTTTGTAAGGATTGATTCCATACTCTGGTCAACGTAACGAGTTGCTACCTGTCCACTCTTTGTCTTGTCAACAGAGATGTTTGTATAAGAGTATGAAGAAGCCTTTTCTGTCTGTACGATCACGCGAAGTGACTTGCCTGCAACATAGTTGATAGGCTTAGGGAAAGTGACAGAGAAGATAGACTCATGAGAGTATGAATCGCCAATAGCCTGGAAAGAGTAGTTGTCGTTGTAAACCTGGAGGAGGTTGTCCGAAGTGTACATCGCTGTCTTGTTGGTTGACTGTGGCTTTACATCATCTGTAAGCTCTACCCACACCTTTACTGGGACGATGCGCGAGTTATCGCGATATCCTGTAAAAGAAAGTCCAGTCATCGTTGTACCGTCAGCAAGATCGAGGTCTGCTGCTGTATAGACGATCTCTGTCTGTGAGTAATTGTAATAAGTGTTGAGTACGTTTGTGTAATCTGTGTCTGAAGAAGGCTTCGCACAGTTACCAATCTGTACATCGCCAGAAGGAACCTCTGCATTTACTGTTACCTTCTGGTCGGCAGTAGCCTTGACTGTACCCATACCCTTGAATACGATTTCTACTGGGAGGTTTGCACCAGCCTTGTGCGGAGCAACCCTTGCCATGAATGATTCATAGGTTCCCTTTGCAATGTCCTTTGTAGCAGCAGGCTTACCTGCATAAACGCCACCGACATTCACGCTGAGCGAGTAGTCGTCTGCTGCGAGAGGTACACCTGAGTTGTTGTTAACCTTGAAACGCACCACCATCTCCTCGTTGACGGTGTACGATTCTGCACCTTGGATTGTGATTTCATCAATCACAATCTGCTGAGCAGCAGCCGGACAAACGAATGCTAGCATCAGCAATGCAAATAGAGTTAAAGTTTTTCTCATAATGTTTAATAGTTATTTATTTTATATATTTCTTTCCGTTGAGGATGATGATGTTGCCACGCTTTGAAGCCGTAATGCGTTGACCGGCAACATTATAGATAGCGCTATTCTCAGCGCGATCTGCATGAACGCCTTCTATGGCATCAACTATTTCCACTTCGACAGCCAATGGTTTTGAAACAGAACCGTCTGTATAGCGAACGGCAACAGAATAGCCATCAGTGTCAGATGGAGAGTTTACAACATACTGGCAGTCAGTAGTGTTTTCTACGAACTCACCGTTGAGGTAGATGTCGTAAGATTCCACTTCAAGCGCCTTTGTGAACGAAATGTCATCAAGTCGGAGCATGTAGGCGTTATCAGCATCAGTATAATGATGGATAGCGAAGTAGCGAGCACCTGTAGGGAGCGTGGCTGTGAATGGATGCCACTGACCATCGGCAACGCGACGTTCAGCACCAATGCGGATGAAGCTCTCTGGCTGAGTGTCTGTCATAGAATAAAGAATCTCGAAGACTTCCGGTGCTTTAATGTCGTAGTTTGCTGCATAGAGTGTAATCTTCTGCGACTTCTCGTTAAGCAGAGGAGATACGAGCCAGTTGTCCTGATTGCGATAGTTGTAGAAACCGTCGTGGCAGAAGAATGCTGCCAAGCACTGGTTGCCACTGCGAGAAGCAAACTCCTCATTGGTGTCGAGGAGGCCAGGGTTCAAGGCGCTGAGATTGAAAGTGGTGAAAGCGTAAGCCTTGTCTTCAAGACCTGTCTCATAGCCCTGGAAAAGCTGTTCGCTGATACCGCCGTCCTTGTCTATGCAAGTCCATTCGCCAATGCCTTCTAAGAGGAATGGAGAGTAACTTTCAAAGTCATCAAGAACCTTGAGAGAAGGGTTCTCTGGAGACTTCCAAGTGATTGTAAGCGTGTTGTCATCCTTGCTACCTCCAAGTTCAGATACCGTTGGAATATCGCTTGCCATAACCTTTACGGTCTTGACATCTTCTGTCTGAACATCAGAAACATCAACACCTTCAGGCATTGTAACTTCAGCCTTTATCTCATACTGCTTGCCTGCATCTTCGAAAGGAACGTTCACTGTGTTTGTGAAAGTGCGGCTTTCCATTGGTTTCAGTTCGTCGCTGACAGTTTCGTCAATGCCCTTTCCTTCGCAAGTAGCAAGAACATGATAGCCGCTGAGAGGCTTTGTGCCAAGGTTTGTGATTGTCACTGAATGAGCAAAATCCTTGCCTGCCACAACAGACTCAGGACAATCATAGCCCACACTTATCTTATAGTCAGCAACCTCGCCAATAGTGATATTGTCGAGATAAACCATTGTAGCCTTCTCGTCGCTGTGGTTATTATATACGAACTCAATGACGATATACTTATCTTCCTGGTAATCAGAGAGGTCTATGAGTTCGTTTGTCCAATCCGCAGCCTTGTAAGTGCGATAGTCAAAGTTGCGGAGAGTGACGCTTTCGCCATTTGGACGAACGGCAACAACACTCATGTCAACCTCAGTTCCTGCCATTGTCTTGTGGCTGAACGAGAGCCATGGATGCGCTGAACCTTCAAGCGAAACCTTTGCAGAGTGGAGCACAACGACATCATCGTCAAAGAATCCTTCGAAGAGAAGCGAACCTTTGTCGCCTTCGGCAGCACTCTTTGTTGTTACGAAACCGGCATATCCGTTCTCGAAACCGAGTCCCTTGCCGCTTACCCACCAGAAATTCTCAATCTCCTGAGCTGCAAAATGCTCTGCGAAAGGATATGAGAGAGGCTTGCCAACGAGGAATCCCTTTGTCTCAACGCGCTCGGAAAGTCCTTGTGAGTTGCCCGCAATCATAGCGTATGTGAGAAGCTTCTGCTCGCCGGTCTGTGTATCCATTGGGATGTTGTAGAGAAGTTTTCCCTTAGTGACCGTAGTCAAACGATTGCCGATGTTGCCTTCATCATCTATGGCATAGATGTAGTAGTTCATATCGGAACGCTTTATCAAACCACCGTTCTGGCCAAGCGACTGCTCCCATACGAGATCAATGCTTGTGAACTTATCAACAACATGAGGATTTATCGGTGGAGTTGGAGCATCGTAACCTACGAAAACCTTCTTCAGAACAGGTGCACCATCACCGTTTGCATTATATACAACTACGGAATAAGTGTAGAGACCTTCTTCGGGAACAGCGTCTGTGAAGCTGATGGCATCGCCTGGTTGCTGGTTTTCGAAAGTCTTTACGCTAACACCGTTGCGAAGAACGTCAACCATTGTAATCTCCGCGAGAGGTTCTCCGTTGTTCAATGTTGTAGGAAGTGTGAATGCAACGGTAGTCTTCTTCAAACCGGCAGGATCGGCGGTCAATGTGAAATCAGTAACTCCAGCAGGAGCATCGGCAAGGAGGCCAGCCTCTACCTTAATGTTCTTGATGTCAAGGATATACTGGCTCTTGTCACTGATGGCATGTATTCCTATATAATACACGCCCGCGTGCGAAACATTAATATCTGCCTTGAAACCCTCAAACTCACCTTTATTCACTACGGTTGGTTCAATGAGTCTTTCGGTCATGCCTTCTACGGTAGGTGCAGTTCCGAAGAATACCTCGAAACGCTCAGGATAGATGTTTGCTGCATTGGCATCGAAAGTCAGGTAGTATTCCCTACCCTCTTTGAGGTTTATGCCCGGAGTGATTAACCAGTCGTCTGCTGCATTGTACCTATCGTAGTAGTAGCTGGCAGCACCGTTGACCTCTTCATGGCTAAGCCAGCTCCAGCCGCCACGCAGAATGCCCTCATACATGTGGCCGTCGCCGTTGGCATCGATGATGGTAAAGCCATCAAGGTCGCTCTTGTTGTCGAAGCTTACGCTCCATGTTGGCGTCACCGTCTGCGCCTGCACAGTCAGTGCAAGCAGCAGGGTGGTGAGTATGGTATATGTTCTTTTCATCTTGTTTTTATCTTACTTCACGAACTTCTTTCCGTTCTGGATATAGATTCCACGAACGCTATTTGCGTTAATGCGCTGACCTGCAAGGTTGTAGATTGCACTTGTGTGGTCAGATGTAGCTGTATGGTTCCTTATGCCGGCAGCTTCTTCCTGTGTGAGCACGCGGACACGAGCTGCATTCACGCAATAGCCGTTCTCGTCGAACACCATGACGTTTGCATAAACCTGGTCTTTCTGGATTGCTGACTTGAGCGCAGCCTTTGTTGGCATCTTCAGTGTGAATGTGTCTGTGAACTTATCGCCAGCGACGAAGTCTATTGGCATCTCTGTCGCTGTGTTCAGATAGTTTTCATACGAAGAGGCAATGGCTACATCGTTGAATGTGATGAACACAAATTCCTTGCCGTACTTTCCGCCGATACAGAAATCAACAAGCTCGGAAGTCAGGTCAATATCATAATCGGAAGTAAGGTGATTGTAGTAATAGTTTCTCTGTCTCCATGCGGAAGAAGTTCCTTTGAGAGCATCGGCTGTGAGTACATATTCAACAGAATATGTTCCGCTGTTGCTGAGGAACTCCACCTCTGCTGTTGTCTCTACCTTTGTCTGATCCTCGTTGTAGATGGCCTTGACGTTGATGTCAACAGGTGACACTGTCGATGCCAAGTCCTTAACGTCCTGAAGAATGCCGAAATCAACATCGTCATAAGTGCCATAGTAAGGGTCGATGCCAGAGTCGCGGTTGATGACTGCACTTGGAGCACCCTCTACAGGGAGCGCTGCGTAGAGCTTTTCGTCGATGAGCATAGGGTCGGTAGTGTTGTACTGGTGTACGGCAATAGGCACTGAAATGTCGCTCAATTGGTTCTTGATAGCCTCCATGCCGACCCATCCGCGTGGGCACCATCCGCAGTTTGTACCTGTATATTCCTCAACGAGAGCTTTGTAAGGAGCTTTTCTCGTTACGTTGTCGCCATAGATGTAGAGAGGAGTCTTGTTTGTGTTCTCCTGTCCGTTTACTTTGTCTATAGTCAGCTTGATGTTGTAAGGCTCGATGGCAGCTGGTGATGTGAATGCAACATTGACCTTGCCGCTCTTTCTGAATCCACCAGGAATGGCGATGTCGGCAGTCTTTGTCTCTGTCTTGCCGTTTATTTCCACGGAGTATTCAATATTGCTGATGTCTTGCTTTCCGTTAGAAAGGAGCTCTACAGGTACAACGTTTTCGCTGCCAGCTACGGTGAATATACCCTTGTTGAGACGGAATACTGCATTGTAATCATCCTGCTGAACACCAGTAACAAATATCTGAAGCGCCGACATTCCGTAGCCACCGCCTGTGTAATCCACGAAACTTCCATTCTGGTTGATGTAGAGTGAACCTGGTGCATCGCCATCAACTTTTCCTATCGGATGACCAGCCTTAGAATCAGTCACAGAAGTGATTGTGAATGTGTAGCCAACGAAGAAATCGCCGTCAATCTCGTATGGCTCGTCGAGTGTAATCTCGTTGTATCCCACTTCGAGGTCTCCCGTCACGGCTTTCTCGAAAACCTTTATTGGTTTTTCAAGACTTTTTGCACCCCAAACCGACACATTCTTCATGCCGGTGTAGTAAACTGGAAGGTTAACTGATACCACCTTGCCGCCTTTCAGTTCGCCAGTACCAGGAACCTTAATGGCAACGCCGAACGTACCCGCAGCGTTTGTGCCAAGGGCAGAGAAGTTGTCGTCAAGAGTGTAGCCCCACTTCAACGCGTTGGCAGGTGCTTTCTTGATGTTCTTGTGAACTGTGGCTGGTGTTTTTGTGCTAGAGAAAGTGATTTGCTGCGCTCCAGCTGATGCGCAACAAATGAGCAATAATGCACTGAGGAGTAGATTCTTTATCATATTTTTATGTTTTTGTGCTGTTTATAAAATCGTATGCTGATTTAGGGTTACAATTTGTGCAAAATTACAAAATTTTTATGACTATATATATTAAATATATATCAGCGATTTCAAACCGCGATTTTTAATGACATTTGTCAAAAACAAATCTGCGGAACACATTCCTTTCACAAAAGCAGAAAAGGGATGCAAACTCAATGAAAACGAGTTGCATCCCTTTGTGTTCGTATTACTAATAATTATTACATCGCCTCAAATTTCTTGACAGCATCTTCAACAGACATGTCCGCGAAATCCTGTGCACTAATGATGCGACCGGACTTCTTGTCTGACAAGAATACGCCAAGGACAGCACCTACCTTTTCGAGATGTGAAACACTACGGCTATGCAACACGAGGTTACATCCGTAATCCGCAAGCTTGTCAACCACCAAAGCACCGATACCACGGCTCGCTCCAGTTATCAAAGCCCATTTTCCTTTTATATTTTCCATTTATATTAGTTTAGTTAGCATTTGATTCAGAGCCAAGTATTGTGCCTATTTTGTCAATTAGTGCCTTTGCTTGCGGAAGGAGTATCTTCATCTTTTCTGGCTCTGATTTGAAAGCGCAGTTATAGTCTGCATCCTCACGCATAGACTGTAATTGAGAGTATAAAGAACCTTCGTCAGGAGTGACGATTCCTGTTTTCACATAATGTTGTCCGTATGCCATCACAGCTCCCCTGTGTGTACTTACTTTGTGTCCGTCTTTGATAAGTAACGCAGAAACAGCATGGAATACAGCATAATACATTCTGTTTGCAACAACTTCCCAGTATTCCATTCTAGCATTACCTTCTGCTTGTTCCATGAATATTTTCGCTTTTTCATATTCACGGTTTACGATTATATTACGTTCTGTGTCTGTAAGGCTCATAATATGGTTATAGCTTCTTCCTCAATGTTCTTGTGAAAAATGGTGCATGTATCTTCTTCCCATTCCTTCTTGGTCTTGATGATGGGTATTATCATCTCGTTTATGTCCCATCCATATGAAGTAATCGGATACACAATAGTTTTGTAGTCTTCTTGCTCTACCGTAGGTTTGTTTACGAGCAAAAGAATATCCCAGTCAGAATCCTTGCGATTATCTCCCCTTGCGCGAGAACCATAGAGCAGGACCTGACTACCTGCAGGCATACTATTGGATGCAATGTCCCTTATACCCGCAATGACACTATTATATGGTGCTTCTTTCATGAAAAAAACAATTGTTTACCGCGGCAAAGATAGCACTTTATTTACAATCCACCAAATAATTCAGTGTTTTTCTTGTTTTGCCTTCTTCCAAGACTTCCATAAAGCAATTTCTCATTTCCCGAACAATGCGCCAAGGATGAATGCATATTAATTCACTATCTTATTACCGACCTTAAGTACCTTGTCTATTGCGTCAAGAGTACTGTCATCAAAGTCTCCCATCAAATCATGCAACTCTTTCTTCGCCACAAGAGGTACGTCTGTAGTAATATTCTCAAGTACGGCTTTAAGACAAGCCATCAAGGCTGCGGCATCGTCAGCATAGCCTGTGCCAAGCAATGCATCAGGAATCAAATCTATAGGCAGAATGAAGTAGCCCAATGCACCGACGATGAGTGTCTTCTTCCCAGCAGGAACACTGTCTGACTGAAAAAGTTTCCACAACATCATTGCCGGATAGAGCACTGTAGCTCCTGCAGCCTTTGCTGTCTTCTGTAATTTCTCAACGAGTTTGCTCTCAGAGAAATACTTAGCAAAGGCAGCTGCATTTTCCTCTATTGCCGATGCAGCCTTTGCCTTCAACTCATCAACATTGACCACAGCCAGATTTTCTCCGATAGCCTGTGAAGCCTTGTCTGCTGTCTCTTTGACTTTTGCCTTCGCACCTGCTGCTGCATTTTTCAGTTTGTTCAGCATTTTTTCTTATTTTGTATTATTAGATCATCTTATGTATTGCTTCATCAATCTGTTCCTCAAGCCAACGAATGACCTCCAATATGAAATACTCTGATGTATTGGCGTATTTTTCGTAGCTTTCATTATCGTGTTTCCTCCATGCATAATAATCGATGACCGACTTCTCATGCCCAAGTTCATCGACCACAGTCTTAGTCCATTTTCTCTCTTCGATAATCTTATCATGACGAAATATCTCAAACTTTTCACGTACGTCATCACGCTGGGCTATCAACTTTTCCAAAGAGTCCATCACTTATATTATTTCGTCATTGTCTATCTGTTTGAACACTTCTGCCACCAATTCATCAATGTTGATAGTAGCCAATTCTTCTATAGTGTATTCCTTGTTCCACCATGAAGCAGACATGGCAAGGTCAACGCATTTTATCCAACGCTCACCATATTTATTCTCGATGTGTTTGGCTATCTCAACTGCAATAGCATCCTTCATTGAATCGATAACCTCCGGATTGTTTTCTGTTTTGCTATTTGGTGCCATTTCTACAATCATGTATTTAAATTCTTTGTTAGTTTCATTCGAATCAATCGTATGGTAAGGTTTCCACTGAAAGAAATAGTTGCGCTTCAAATCAATTTCATGCTGTCTGGAACGATCATTCAGCAAAGCCTTCGAATGTCCTACTTCTCCATCAAGCGTGTACCATTGGTGAAATTTCTTGCATAAAACACCATGGCTGAATTCCCCACTACCAATAAGGAAATCTCTGTTTATGGTTTCCTTGATCGTTGCATCTTTCCAATAGTGATAGTCATTGGTCAGGATAATGGCATAACCCTTGTCACAAGGGCGCTTTACTTCATCCTTGTCGGATGTCTCCATTCCTGTCAACAATTGAATTCGGTGTACATCCCAAAGGAAATCGTAAGCACCGAGGTCTGCTGCACCATGTGCTTTAAGATAGATGTTCTTGCTCTCGTCCTCATACTTGGCTGTCTTGTATTTCAGTTCAAGGGCAATTCGCAAACCATCCTTCTCAAGAATTATATCAGTATAGTCCTTCTTGCCTTCGCTGATACGGCTCAAATCTTCAAGACGAACCTCGCAACCAAACTCCTCCTTTATCTTCCACGCAAGTTCGAATTGGAACTGCGCCTCGCTGTTGAATATGCGAGGCACAGCACCAAGTTCGTTCATTATGCGTTCAAGTTCCTGTAAGTCGAAAGATTCCAGTTGCCTTTTCATCTTATTCAGTCTTGTATATCAGCATTGCAGATAGCAGACAATAGAACTTGTTGGCATCGCCAGACATAGAAGTGGAATACTTGATGTCAACAACTTCCTTTATTCCATTCTCTGCAATGAAGTTATTGATAGCGGCATCCAGTCGCTCATGATGCAATTGGTTGCCACTGTTCATTACAAATGTCTTTACTTTAAGCATAGCTATAACCAATATATTATAGTCATTAGCACTCTGCTACAACATCGTACCAGTTGTTATCGCCATCCATTTTCTTCAATAAAATGAAGGACTCTGAACCATAAGTACCATTATCTCCACAATCCATATTGTCAAGATCCAGACCTGCATAGTGAAGGGCACCGATAGATGTGATGGTATCTCCAAGAGTACTGCCGCTGAATGTAAACATCGCTGATTTTTGGAAATGGACATTCTTGATATTTGCGCCCTTTGGAATGCTGAAGCTTGCCCATGATTTCTTTATTTCATCTGGATGAACGAGAAG
Source organism: Bacteroidaceae bacterium (assembly GCA_024401305.1). Lineage (GTDB taxonomy): Bacteria > Bacteroidota > Bacteroidia > Bacteroidales > Bacteroidaceae > Prevotella. Next base: position 15,763 of record JAKSLI010000065.1, read on the forward strand.
ATATTTTGGCGCATATTCGTCTGCGAATCGGTTATAGTTGCCATAGTCAAATACGTTATCTTCCTTTACAAGTATCGTACCCTCGTCAACAACGTCTCCATCTCCATCCTCAAGCTTGTAATCAAAAGTCTCATTGTCTTCATCACCCCAGAGATTGAATACCTCAAGCACATCCTGGTCTTTTTCCCACATATAGTCCGCTAAGGCATCTGCATCCTCGTTATCTATCATTTCACGAACATCATCGACCTCGTCTTCTTCTATTTCTACAATAGTCAGTTGCTGACATGACTGACCACCAGAGTTAAGTATTAAGGTTTCCATTTCATCGGACCTTACGAGTTCGTAGTCGCTGGTCATCTCATTGTCCTCAAATTCTGGTTCTCCACAATAATAAACCGTGTAGCTGATATTGGAAGATGACTTGATTATGTTCTTCGCGATAACAACTGCAAGTTCGTCAACATCATAACATTCCTCGTTTACAACCTTGCCTGTATCCTCAAAAGCATCCTCATCATCATACTCTTCCTCTTCGGAAGTGAGAATTTCCGAGTTTTCTCCAACTTTTACATAAAGTTCAGTGTCATCGTACTCAAATTTATAAGTAATATCATACGTATCAATAAGAAGCTGGAACGGTTCTTCAGAAGACTCTTCCGAAGCTTCTTCTTTTTCCACACCATTCTCCTCGCGCTGATAAGCAAGAAACTCCTTCATCTTCTCTGTGGTGCTCTGGTTTGGAATCTTACCGCTTGTTTCAAGAGTGATACCACTAAGTACTGCTACCCATTCGTCTGGAGTATATACCTTTACCTTGAGACCCATCTCTGCGAATGCATCGATGAAACTGCCAACAGTACGACTGCTGCGGCACTCAAACTCGGTATCTGCCTTGAGACCGAGTTCGCCAAGAGTTGCAGTATCCTCTGCAATCTTGTTCTTGTTATACACCTTCAAACGAGAGCCAAAGGCCTCGTTGAATTCCTTCTTCAGCTCGGCAACAGTCTTGCTGCCTGTCAGATTAAATTTTGCCATAATATTAGAATTTATAGGGTTTATTGTTTCTGATATACCAAATACAGTAGAAATCTTTAGTGATTCTTAAACTTTTTTACTTCTACATTTTTATTTTAAGCCTACATACGGTTCCATGTCTGCTCTTGTAGCTCCTTTCTTTATCTTGCCAGCGTTCTCAAGAGTGATGCCATCAAGTACGAGTACCCAGTCGTCCTGAGTAGCAACCTGTACCTTGATGCCATAGAGTTCATAAACAAAATCCTCGAAAACGTTAACCAAATCAAGACTGCCACATTCAAACTCACCGCCAGCATGTCCCTCTTCACGGATTGAAGCGAGAGTAGCTTCGTCATCAGCATGACGATTACCTTTATAAACACGTAATGTTGCGTTGAATGTGTCCTTGAACAACTGCTTGAAGGTCTTCACCTTTGTGTGACCATCTACTTTGAATGATGCCATGTATAATGCACATTTTTACTATCGCATGGCTTCCTCTGCAACAAATCTATTTTTGATTTCTACTACATAAACAAAAAAATAACGTGGAGCCAGCCCTGATGCTCGTTCCACGATGTAAAGGCCTTCGCATTGCCCTGTCTGTCGAAACGAGCAACGCTGAAAGCCCCACGTATGATGTATATAATAATCCCACATAGGCAATCGACCCTATAAGGTCAAGAGCCAATGAAGGCTTACAATACATCCCAAGGGGCGTCCCCGTTGCTTTGTTCTTGACAGACAGTTTGAAGTTGCGAAGTTCTTACATCGTCAAAACCAAAGCGTTCAGTTACGCCTTTTTATGTATATGTATCTATTCCCACTTTCCCGCCCAGAGGCTTTCAGCAAGAAATAGACTTTGCAAAGGTACACATTATACACAAAAAAACAACAAAAGATATCAAAAAATTGCAATTTAGGATAAAAATTTCCGCAAATTCCAGTGGTAAAGTTACCAAACAGTACTTTTTATCAATAAGTTTGTGTGCATGAAGGATAATTCTCTCCCTTTCCACTTACAAAAACAGCCAGAACTCTCCACCTCTCCGCAGACACTTTGTAAGTGTCTGGAATATAAAGATTTGCACTTGCTGAGAGTTGCTCAAACTCTCCGCAACTCACCGCAAACTCTCCGCAGGCTTGTAAGCGTCTCCGCGATGACGCATTGCATGTAAAATTAAAAGTCGCCAAGGTTTT
>JAKSLI010000066.1 GCA_024401305.1 Bacteroidaceae bacterium
ACCTCAATAGCCTTGCGGAGACGCTTGAGGGTTTCCTCCTTGCCGAGGAAGTCTGTGATGTCGAACATGCCTGGACCGATGCCGCGACCTACGAGAGCAAGACGGAAAGCGTTCATGATGTCGCCGAGCTTATAGCCCTTGTCTTCAACCCAAGCGAAGATGATTGCTTCCTGATTCTCCATTGAGAAGTCTTGGATGCCTTCGATTACGGCTGAGAGTTCGTTCATCTGCTGTGCAGAATATTCCTTCCAACGCTTCTTGACAGTCTTCTCGTCGTAAGAAGTCGGTGCGATGAAGAAGAAGTCGCAGATGTCCCAAAGTTCGTTTACGAAGTTCACGCGACCCTTCATCATGTGGACAACCTTTGTGATGTCTTCCATTGAAGCGTCAACACCATTGCCGATAACGATTGGTGCAAAGCGATCTGCAATCTTCTCGTCGCTTGTGTTAAGGATGTATTCGTGGTTGAACCACTTTGCCTTTTCGAACGCGAACTTGGCACCAGACTTAGAGCACTTGTCAAGATCGAAAGCCTCAATGAGCTCTTCCATTGAGAACATCTCCTGCTCTGTGCCTGGGTTCCATCCGAGGAGTGCAAGGAAGTTGATGACAGCCTCTGGCATATATCCCTTCTCACGGAAACCGCTTGAAATCTCGCCGCTCTTTGGATCGTGCCATTCGAGTGGGAATACAGGGAAACCGAGACGGTCGCCATCGCGCTTGGAAAGTTTGCCCTTGCCGTCTGGCTTGAGGAGAAGAGGCAGGTGAGCAAAGCGTGGCATTGTATCTTCCCAACCGAAAGCACGGTAGAGAAGTACATGGAGTGGGGCAGAAGGAAGCCATTCCTCACCACGGATAACATGGGAAATCTCCATCAAGTGGTCGTCAACGATGTTGGCGAGGTGGTAAGTAGGCAACTCGTCGGCACTTTTGTAAAGCACCTTGTCGTCAAGCACATCGCTCTTGATAACCACATCACCACGGATGAGGTCGTCAACATGCACATCAATTCCTGGTTCAATCTTGAAACGAACTACATATTGCTGTCCGTCTTCAATGAGTTCATTCACTTCCTCTTTGCTGAGGGTCAGTGAGTTGCGCATCATCATACGAGTGCGGGCATCATACTGGAAGTTCTCTATCTCCTCACGCTTTGCAGCGAGTTCTTCTGGAGTATCGAAAGCTATGTAAGCCTTGTCGTCAGCGAGAAGTTGTTCAACATACTTCTTGTAGATATGACGACGCTCGCTCTGACGGTATGGGCCTTTGTCGCCTCCGTAGCTTACGCCTTCGTCAAACTTGATGCCAAGCCATCTGAAAGATTCGATGATATAGCTCTCAGCACCTTCTACGAAGCGGTTTGAATCGGTGTCTTCAATACGGAACACCATCTGTCCGCCATGTTTTTTTGCGAAAAGATAATTGTACAAGGCAGTGCGCACACCACCAATGTGAAGTGGTCCTGTTGGACTCGGTGCAAAGCGCACCCTAACTGGTTTATCCATAATTTTTTGTTATATTTGGGCGCAAAGATACAAATATTTCATTATATTCATTGACTATTTTCTTTTTTTTAGTACTTTTGCACCCAAATATTGATAATATGACTTTCAAAAACCCGAAAACCCGAAATATTATTACTATCGCTCTGCTTATCACCGTTTGCACTGCGTTGATGATATCCATAATGCCTCGCCAGGACAATCACAAGTCCTTGTACGACATCGGGCATCCTTGGCCGTATTTGGATCTTTATGCAGACTTTGATTTCCCGATATACAAGGATTCCGTTGAACTGAACGCCGAGAAAGACTCTCTGCGCAAAGCCGTGGAGCCTTATTTCTTCTTTGATGAGAATGTGGCCATTGTTCAGCTTGACCGCTTCCAAAACGATTTCAAGGAAGACAATCATGGGTTGTCGCCAGCTGTTATCAGTCAGTTGAAAGCTGCAATTGCTGCCGTTTATGACAAGGGTATAATCGAGAATTCAAGATACAAGAAGATTGCTGCCGACACGCTTCATAATATTCGAATCATTAGGGGAAAAGAGGTTGTTCCACGAAAGATAACTGATTTCTACACCCCTGTTGCTGCGTACGACCATTTGTTCGAGAATCCAAAGATTGAAGCCAATCGTAATAAGTTGCAAAACGTTGAGCTTCAGGACTATCTGAGGTCTAACCTCGTTTATGACTTGGCGCGAAATCGTGAAGAGGAAAAGGAGGCAGAGACGAATGTCATCATCACGAATGGAGTAGTGGAAAAGGGCGTGAAGATTGTGAGTCGTGGCGAGATAATCACTCCGATCATTTACCAGAAACTCCGTTCTTACGAAGAGGAGAGGGAACTTCGTGATGAGATATCGAAGAGCGTTCCGTCAACTATTGTCGGCCAGATTCTTTATGTCGCAACGATGATATTGCTAATCGTGGCATATTTGTTCCTTTTCCGTCGAGATTATTATGAGAAGCCAAGATTGCTATTCCTGCTCTTTTCGCTTATAACGATATTCTCTATCTTGGTATCTCTGGTAATGCGCCATACATTCTACAATGTTTACATCCTGCCGTTTGCGCTTGTGCCGATGTTCATCCGCGTGTTCTTGGACTCAAGAACTGCCTTCATGAGCCATGTCATGATGATTCTCATCTGTGCTTGTGCCGTGAAATACCAGTATGAGTTCATCATCATACAGCTGGTGGCTGGAGCCGTCGCAATTTATTCTATGCGACATCTTACTAAGCGTTCCGATGTGTTTGTGGCTGCACTCTATGTTACAATTGCCACTTGCATCATCTACAGTGCCCAGCAGCTTATGCAGGACAAGACTGCGTCAGAATTCGATGCCAGCTACTATAAGTACTTTTGTTTCAGTGGAATACTGCTTCTCTTCGCTTACCCTATGATGTATCTCATAGAGCGATTGTTCAGCTTTACTTCTGATGTTACGCTCATCGAACTTTCAAATCCTTCAAACAAGTTGCTTCGTCATCTCTCAATGGTTGCCCCTGGCACTTATCAGCATTGTACGATGGTGGGTAATCTTGCTGCGGAAATTGCGGAAAAAATTGGTGCCGAGCCACAGCTTGTGCGTACTGGTGCTCTTTATCATGACATTGGCAAGACGGTAAATCCTGCATATTATATAGAAAACCAGAAGGGCATGTCGAATCCTCTTGAGATGAAAGACCGCAAGGAGGCTGCAAGGATAATCATCTCACACACCACGGAAGGCATCCGCTTGGCAAAGGCTGAAGGTCTGCCAGAAGAGATTATCGACTTCATCCGCACACATCATGGCAAGGGTCTCACCAAGTATTTCTACCTGAATTACAAGACAGAACATCCGGAAGAAGATGTGGATCCTGCTGAGTTCTCATACGATGGTCCTAATCCACAAACCGTGGAACAGGCTATCTTGATGATGGCTGATGCTGTGGAAGCTGCATCTCGCTCATTACCAGACTATTCGGAGAAGACAATTACGGAACTTGTCAATCGAATTATTGATGGTCAGGTTTCGGAAAAATACTTCGACGAGTGTCCTGTAAGTTTCCGTGATATTAATGATGCCAAGCAGGTTCTCATTGATAGACTCATGGCTATCTACCACACCCGAATTGCATATCCGAAAGGGTAGGGTTCGCTCTGTGAGCGAGGGTAAAGGCTAAAGGCATGGTAAAATCTGATTAATTAGATTCGTGTTAAAAATATATTAAAAAAATGATAGAATTTGTTCGTGGCGAACTCGCCGAAATAACTCCAGCTTACGCAGTCGTTGATGTTAATGGCGTGGGCTATGGTCTTAATATTTCCCTCAATACCTACACCGCAATCCAGCGCGAGAAGCAGGTGAAACTCTATGTTTACGAAGCAATTCGCGAGGATGCCTATGTGCTTTTCGGTTTTGCGAAACCACAGGAGCGAAAGATGTTCGAACTGCTCATCTCAGTTTCTGGCATTGGAGCAAATACGGCTCGCGTGATACTTTCCGAAATGTCGCTCAACGACCTCGTGCAAGTCATCAATTCCGATGATGCGAAAACTCTCAAGGGCGTTAAGGGAATTGGCTTGAAAACGGCTCAGCGAATAATCATTGAACTCAAGGATAAGGTGCTTCAGGCAGGCATTGTCGATGGCATTGATGCTACAGGATCGGAGGCTCCTGCCGCTTCTGCTATGGTTGGCATAAACACAGAGGTGAAGGAAGAGGCTGTCGGCGCACTTACCATGCTCGGTTTCCAGGCTGCCATCAGCAACAAGGTGGTCATCGCCCTGCTGAAAGAGAACCCGGATATGCCTGTAGAGCAGGTTGTAAAGCAAGCGCTGAAACTCGTGAAGTAGAGTCGTTATTACCTTCTATTAGGTGTGATTTCGCTATTTTTTTGATTATTTTTCATTATTTTCCATACCTGAACGCAATATTTCCACAAGTATTGCGTTTTTTTCTTTGTTATGGTGCGTTATAAAATTGCGCACCTGTGTATGTATATGCGCGCGAAGACCCTGAAATATCTCTTGGCAATAGCAGCCCTTTTTCTCAGCATCAATATGTTGGGATGGATTGCTGCGCCCGATTTTGTACAGGAGTTTTGGCAGCTTAAGCCACAGGATGACAAGACTCGTCGCGCACAAACTGCTGCCGCAAGACTCCAGAACCAAGGCAACAGACCAAATATTGCCGGACCTCGAAACGGTGCTAATATGCCAAGACCGTCAGATCAGGCGCGTCGTAATGGAGGCATCAAGACAAACGCCAAGAACGATTCTCTTCTCGCGCTCACCCAGCTGATTATCGATGAGGAGGAAATACCAGATTCCCTTCTTCATCCACGCTGGCCTGTGCAGCCTACAACAGCAACTACATTCGAGGATATGGAGACTCGTCCTGTGGATCTCCAGACACCAGAACTCGTCAAGCAGACAGCAGAATACAACGATTCGCTTGATTTCTATACAATCGGTACGAAATGGGGTAACGGTTATCTCGCTGCACCTTATCAGATGACTACGCCAGAATACCTGAAATGGAGTGAGAAACAGGAGTTTAGAAACTTCTTCCGTGAAAAGAACGATGAGATTTTCCAAGCGAAAGGCAAGGATAAATTCTCGTTCACAGATATGCATTTCGACCTTGGACCAGCAGAAAAGATATTCGGTCCTGGTGGTGTTCGTGTCAAGATTCAAGGTACAGCAGAATTGAAACTTGGTGGTACTCACAAGAGCATCGACAACCCAACATTGCCAATCCGCAACCGTAACACTACAAGCATCGACTTCGACGAGAAGATCAATGCCAGCGTGAACGGTAGCGTGGGCGACAAGATGAAGCTCAACCTCAACTACAACACCGACGCTACTTTCGACTTTGACCAGCAGAACCTCAAGCTGAAATATGATGGCAAGGAAGATGAAATCGTGAAACTCGTCGAGGCAGGTAATGTTTCTTTCCCAGGCAACTCATCTCTCGTGAAGGGAGCTTCTTCGCTTTTCGGTATCAGAACAGACTGGCAGTTCGGCAAACTCAAGCTTCAGACGGTTGTTTCGCAGAAGAAATCAAGCAGCAAGAGTGTCAGTTCAAAGGGCGGCACACAGCTCACTCCGTTCGAAATAAATGCTGCAGAATACGAGGAAAACCGCCACTTCTTCATCGCCGACTACTTCCGCGAACGCTATGACGCATCCATGAAGACACTTCCAAACCTCACTACTGGCGTAACAATCAACCGTATCGAGGTGTGGGTGACAAACAAATCCGGTCAGACCCAGAATACCCGTAACATCGTTGCTTTCACTGACTTGGGTGAAAATGCACGCGTTAGTCGCAACTATTGGAACTTGAACGGTTATCCTGTGCCTGCCAATAGTGCAAACTCCGAATATTCTACGCTCAACTCCCAGTACCAGGATGCCCGCAACATCGACCTCGTAAGCTCCTCTCTTGAAGGCAGCGGACTGTTTGAAGGCGGTACCGACTACGAGAAACTCGAGAACGCCCGTCTGCTCAATTCTTCGGAATATACCGTAAACAAGGCTCTCGGTTATGTCTCACTGAAGACTCAGTTGCAGACAGACCAGGTTCTTGCCGTTGCTTATGAATACACTTATGGCGGCCAGACTTTCCAGGTTGGTGAGTTTGCCTCTGATATTCAGGACGCTACGCAGGCACTTTTCGTGAAGTCACTTAAGAACACCAGCAACAATCCGCACCAAGGAAACTGGCGCTTGATGATGAAGAATGTCTATTATCTCGCATCACAGGTGCAGAAGGAGAAGTTCCGTCTCGACGTGAAATACCAGAGTGATACCGCCGGTGTCTATCTCACCTATATCCCGGAGGCAAAGGTTAAGGAAACTCCAATCATCCGACTCCTTGGCGCCGACCGTCTCGACAATAACAATCGTGTTCATGCCAACGGCTATTTCGACTTCATCGATGGCTACACAGTGCAGAACGGTCGTGTGATTTTCCCTGTGGCAGAGCCTTTCGGTTCGGCAATGAACGCTGCTTTGAGAGAGAAAGGATTGCCAGCAGAGATAGCAGAGAAATATACATTCCAGGCGCTTTACGACTCAACAAAGACCAACGCAAAGCAGATTGCTGAGAAGAACAAATACCAACTTGTAGGTCAGTTCAAGGGCACTTCTGCCAATGTCATCAGTACTGGCGCATACAATGTTCCGCAAGGATCTGTTGTTGTTACTGCTGGTGGTGTTACTCTCAAGGAGGGTAGCGACTATTCTGTTGACTACTCTGCAGGTGAGGTTACAATCCTTAACCAGAGCATCATCGATGCTGGAACGCCAGTGAATGTTTCCGTTGAAAGCCAATCCGACTATTCTCAGATGCGAAAGACGATGCTCGGTGTAAACTGGGAGTATGATTTCTCGAAAAACTTCCAGATGTCGGGTACCCTCCAGCACCTTTCCGAACAGGCACTTACAACGAAGGTTGCCATGGGTGCGGAACCTCTCAACAACACCCTTTGGGGCGTGAACATGAACTGGAAGAAGGAGAGTCAGTGGCTTACGAACTTGCTCAACAAAGTGCCTCTGCTCCATGTGTCACAGCCTTCTCACATATCTTTCACGGGTGAGTTTGCGCAGTTGATAGCAGGACAGTCTTCTGGTACTCAGGACAATGCTTCCTATCTCGATGATTTTGAGAATACCAAGAGTGGCATTGATGTGTCAACGCCATCTGCTTGGATAATGTCGAGCGTGCCTCAGATGTTCCTCAACGGCAAGGTTCCTTCTGCTGATGTCAAGACAACATTGAAGTCTGGTTTCGACCGTGCCCGCCTTTCTTGGTACACTATCGACCCACTCTTCACTCGTCGCTCTTCATCACTCACCCCAGCGCATATCAAGAGCGATGTCAACCAGCTCTCGAACCATTATGTCCGCGAGGTGCCGGTGAATGAACTTTATCCAAACCGCAACCAGAGCACTTACAACGGTTCTTCTACGAACCTCTCGATACTCAACCTTGCCTACTATCCTGACGAGCGTGGTGCGTATAACTTCTCTACGCAACTCAATGCCGACGGTAAGCTCGTTAACCCTGCAAGTCGTTGGGGTGGTATGATGCGTCGTCTTGATACAAACGATTTCGAGACAGCAAACATTGAGTATATAGAGTTCTGGATGCTCGATCCGTTCATCTATTCTTCACAGACAGGCGATGCAAACAAGTATGGCGGCGACCTCTACATCAACCTCGGTGAGATGAGCGAGGATGTGCTTATCGACGGTAAGAAATTCTACGAGAGCGGTATGCCTGTCGATGGCAGTGAGGCTTTCACTACATCACAGTGGGGTAAGATTCCAACCCAGTCAACCGTAAACTACGCCTTTGCGACACAAAGTGGCACACGCTATCTCCAGGATGTGGGCTTCAACGGTTTGCGCGATGAGGAGGAAAAGCAGTGGCAGCCATATCAGGAATTTCTTAACTATGTGCAGAATAATGTGACAAACACTGCTGCACGTGACTCTATCCTTGCAGACCCTGCCGGCGATAACTACCATTACTTCCGCGGCTCCGACTACGACCGCCTTGAAACGCCTATCCTTCGTCGCTATAAGTTCATCAACAACCCTCAGGGCAACTCTTCTGAGGTTGAGGGCAGAACGGAAAGTTACGATACTTCATACAAGACAACTCCTGATGTGGAGGATATCAACCAGGACTTTACGCTCAACGAATACGAGCGCTATTTCCAGTATAAGGTGTCTATCCGTCCAGAGGATTTGTACGAAGGCAACAAGGAAAACTTCATCACTGATGTTCGCGAGGCATCGGCTCCTCTGCGCAATGGCACGAAGGAGAAGGTTAAGTGGTATCAGTTCCGCATCCCAATCCGTCAGTTCGAGAGCAAGGTTGGTAGCATTAACGACTTTTCTTCTATCCGTTTCATCCGTATGTTCCTCACTGATTTCGAGAAGCCAGTGGTGCTCCGCTTCGGTTCGTTTGACCTTGTTCGTGGCGAATGGCGTATCTATGAGCAGAACCTTGAGAACTCTGCAAACACTGGTACGATGACGGCTTCAGGCGTGAACATCGAGGAAAACAACGACAAGAGGCCTGTCAACTATGTCCTTCCTCCGGGCATTCGTCGTGAGCAAGACCCTACTCAGCCACAGCTTGTGGAAAGCAATGAGCAGGCTATGCAGATTACTGTTGACAAGCTCTCTACAGGCGAGTCGAAGGCAGTATATAAGAACACCAACATCGATATGCGCCAATACAAGCGTTTGCAGATGTTCGTTCATGCCAATGCCGACGAAAACAATGTGACAAACCTTCGCGACAAGGAACTTGCGGTATTCCTTCGTCTTGGTTCCGATTATAAGAACAACTACTACGAGTACGAGATTCCGCTCACTCTCACAGAGCCTGGTCACTACGACCGCTACTCAACTTCCGATCGCGCTGAGGTTTGGCCACAGGAGAACCTTCTCGACATCCCTCTCGCTGCCTTCACATCCTTGAAGAAGGAGCGCAATAAGGCTAAGGCTCAGGGCGATGCTTCTTACAATCAGCCGTTTACAGCTTACGACGAAAAGAACCCGAACAACAAGATGACCGTCGTAGGTAACCCTTCTCTCGGTGAGGTAAAGACCATGATGATTGGTGTGCGCAACCTCACTAACGGTCAGAAGTCGGGTGAGGTTTGGGTCAATGAACTTCGTCTCCTTGAATACGACAACGCCGGCGGTTGGGCTGCTCAGGGTAATCTTAATGTACAGCTCTCTGACTTCGGTACTGTCAATATGCAGGGCCGTATCATAAACGATGGCTTTGGCGGCATAGAGGATGGCGTGGCTTCCCGTGCCCAGGACAAGACCCAAGGCTATACCTTCACGACAAACCTTGAACTCGGCAAGTTCTTCCCTGACAAGGCTAAGGTCAGCATGCCGCTCTACTATTCTATATCGGAAGAGCAGGTGCGTCCGAAGTATAATCCGCTCGATACCGACCTCAATCTCGAGGAGGCTCTCTCTGCAATGGAAGGTCATGAACGCGACTCTATCGAGAGCATTGCTGTGACGAAGACGAAGAATACGAACTTCTCTCTCTCTAATGTGCGCATCGGAATTGCTACGAAGAAGCATCCTATGCCATACGATCCAAACAACTTCTCTTTCTCTTACTCTCACAGCAACCGCCACACTGCGGGCGAAACGACAGTCTTTGAGAACGAAAACAACTGGAAGGGTTCGCTCAACTACTCTTACACTCCTGTCTATAAGGCGTTTGAACCGTTCAAGAAGATGAAGACGAAGAGCAAGTATGCCGAGATTCTCAAGCGTTTCGGACTAAACTGGTTGCCGCAAACCGTGACTTTCAACACCGACATGCAGCGCAACTACTACGAGCTTCAGGAGCGCGACATGGAGGATCTTGGTGGCGAAGGATTGCCGCTTACCTTCAACGAGCAGTTCCTTTGGAACCGTGACTTCTCCATCCGTTGGGATCTCACGAAGAATCTCCACGCATCTTTCAACTCTGCAACACACGCGCAGATTGAGGAACCTTACACTCCAATCAACAAGGACCTCTATCCAGACCAATATACGGCATGGAAGGATTCTGTATGGCAGAGTGTTCGCAACATGGGTGCGCCGCTCGACTATCAGCAGAACTTCACTGCTTCTTATCAGCTTCCGCTCAACCTCATGCCTTGCTTCGCTTGGTTGAACGCAGATGCTTCTTACAATGCTACTTACAGTTGGCAGCGTGGTACTGAACTTGAGAACGGCACTTCGCTTGGTAATACCATTGCCAATAGTCGCAAGTTCAATCTCAACTCGCAGTTCAATCTGGAGAAGCTCTACAATCTCGTGCCGTTCCTGAAGAAGACCAACGAGCGTTTCAACAAGAGTCCTCGTCCGCAGAACACGCCTTCAAAGAAGAAAGCCGACGAAATGAAGAAGAAGGCACAGGGCTCAAAGGGCAAGGCCGACGATAAGAACGATAAAAATGATAAGAACGCAAAATCCGAAACCGCTGCCAAACCGACAGCTAATCCAAAGGCTTTCCAGAAGGAAATAACGCTTGTTAAGGATTCTTCTATCGTTGTACGCCATGGCAAGAAGTCACGCCGTCTCATAGTATCGGCAAAGACGGAAGACGGCAAGCAGATTGCCATCAAGTACAAGATTGTTGACGACAATGCCATCAAGGTCTCTGCACCTGTTGACTCTGCCAAGAAGGTAAAGGTTTCCGTCATTGCAAAGGAACCGCTCGACAATCTCTCATGGTACAAGACTGCCCAGGTCGTTGCTCGCGGACTTATGATGGTGCGCAATGTCAGCTTCACTTACCGCAACCAGTACAACATGGCACTTCCAGGCTTCATGCCTAATGCCGGCGACATCTTCGGACAGCGCAGTGGCAATGCTCTTGCGCCGGGTCTCGACTTCGCTTTCGGTTTCTCGGGCGACGACTACATTGACAAGGCAAGGCGCAACGGATGGCTGCTTATGAACGATAGCGTGGCTACTCCTGCGGCATCTTCAAAGACTGTTGACCTCCAGCTGAAGGCTACCGTTGAGCCTGTGAAGAACTTCAAGATCGACCTCAACGCTTCTCGCACTGAAACCCGTTCGCAGAGCGTTCAGTACATGTATCAAGGCAACCCTACCACGCGCACGGGTACATTTACCATGACTACGCTGTCGCTCGGTTCTGCGTTCGAGAGCACCGGCAGTATCAGCAACGGTTTCCATTCTGCGACATTCGAGAAGTTCTGCAACTCGCTCGAAGGTTTCCGCCAGCGCGTAGAGAATCAGTATGTTGGTTCGGTTTATCCTGTCGGCACCCGCCTGGCAGGTCAGAAGTTTGACCCTGCAAACGGTGGCGTGAACAAGTACTCGGCTGATGTTCTTATCCCTGCCTTCCTTTCTTCTTACACAAGCATGGGCGGCAATGGACTTGATATATTCCCAGCCCTGTCAAGTCTTCTCCCTAACTGGAGCCTTCGTTACAGTGGTCTCGGACAGCTTCCTCTCCTTCGCGACCTCTTCAAGAGCGTGAACATCAACCACTCTTACAAGAGCGTCTATGCCGTTGGTTCTTACGCTTCGTTCTCTACTTATCAGGAGTATATGAACGGACTCGGCTTCATCACCGATGCGCAGACAGAGAGTCCTGTGCCTAACTCAATGTACAATGTCTCTACTGTCAGCATCAACGAGGCGTTCTCACCACTCCTCGGTCTTGATGTTACGCTCCAGAACAACCTCACTGCGAAGCTCGAGTACAAGACGACGCGCGTTCTTTCGCTCTCTACTACAAGTATCCAGCTCAACGAGTCAACTTCAAAGGACTGGGTTCTCGGCTTCGGCTATAAGATAAACAACTTCAAGCTCTTCGGCGGTGCCGGCGGTCGTAAGGTAAAGGGCAGTGGCAAGAAGGGTAGTGAGGATGATCAGTCAAAGTCGTCGTCAAAGTCATCGTCAAAGTCCAACTCCGGCTTCAACACCGACCTCAATCTCCGCTTCGACTTCTCTCTCCGCAGTCAGGCAGCCATCACTCGCGACATTGCCTCAATGACATCTACGGCAAGCAGCGGCAACAATGCCACAAAGATGTCATTCTCTGCCGACTACTCATTCTCACGCCTCGTGACCATGAGCTTCTACTACGACTTCCAGAAGAATACCCCTCTCCTTACTTCTTCTTCATATCCAACAACAACCCACGACTTCGGCTTCAGCATGAAGTTCTCACTTACGAGGTAATTAAACAAAAACAATAAAAACTGCAAAAAACAGAAAAAACATTTCGACAGAAAAACTATATCTGATCAATAAATTTAACTTATTATACTTATCGTGTGCATCAGTTGTATAAGTATAATTTATTGATAATCTTCAGTTGACTGCGACCTTGTTTTTAGCGAAGCGTTGTTTTTTGTTTTTATAAGGAAAACCTTTATGGTGCTGGATTGATTATGGATTGGGCGTTGAAAGCTCGCTTTCATAAGAACAATTCAGAAGCAATGCAGCAGTGGCTCAAAAGAGACACTCCCTTATAAAAACGGTTTTTTATGTTTTTGTCTAAAAGAATCCAAGCTAAAATGCCAAATTGTATATCATTGCCTTTCTTTAACTCAGCATATTATGGAAACGAAAGAAATAATCTCAAGTCCACAGAATCCCAAAATAAAACTCCTGCTACAGTTGCAGCAGAAATCGTCAGAGCGTCGCAAGCACGGTTTGTTCGTTGTTGAAGGACAGCGAGAGGTGTTGCATTGCGTTTCATCCGACTACGAGATAGACACCCTGTTCTATTGCCCACAGATTGCTGATGGCGATGCACTGGAGCAAATCAAACACCTTTCACCATCATGCAAGTGCTTTGAGGTTAATGGCGACATATATCAGAAGGTTGCCTACCGAGGTGGAACTGAAGGCATAATAGCGGAAATCAAGACTCGCAACCTTAAGCTTCAGGATCTGAAACTCTCTTCGTCGCCCCTCATAATGGTTCTTGAGAGTGTGGAGAAACCGGGCAATCTGGGAGCAATACTTCGTTCTGCTGATGCGTCAGGCGTTGACGCGGTAATCGTCTGCGACCCACTGACCGACTTGTTCAATCCGAACCTCATCCGTTCGTCCATCGGCGCCATCTTCACCGTGCCTACAGTGGCTTGTTCCTCATCAGAGTGCATCAGCTTCATCAAGGAGCGCGGCATACAGATTCTTACAGCCCAGTTGCAAGACTCGTCGCTGTATTATGCCACCGATATGTGCCGCCCTACAGCCATCATTATGGGCACAGAGGCAACAGGACTGACCCAGCAATGGCGCGAAGCTGCTGACGCCCACATCCGCATTCCGATGCTCGGACGTCTTGATTCGCTGAATGTTTCCGTGTCAGCCGCCATCCTGATGTTCGAAGCTGTAAGGCAGAGGTCTGTTCGGTGAAAAGTGTTCAGCGCATTTTATGCTCGTTGCTGCAGATGATATAGATTCTGTCACACCAAACAAATTGCCGTTGTAGATATTAGGTTTTTTGTACTAACTCTCCACCTCTCCGCAACACCTTTATAACAATCTGATTTCCAGTTGTTTGCTGTTGCGGAGAGTTTGCCCAACTCTCCGCATCTTTCCTTCAACTCTCCGCATTGTAAATATAGCACTTCCGCACTATAAATATGCCATTTATGTATGAAAAAATGCATTTTTTGAGGCGTTTTCCTATAAGTTATGTTACCCGAAGCGGCAGTTTTTCCCTGATTTTCTTGCATAGTTAATAACAATTCCATAACTTTGCATCCGATAATCCCAAACAATCTTGGGAACTAAATAAACATTGACTATTATTTGCGTTCGTCTATTAAATGCTAGATTTCGTCATAGAAAATACAAACAAGTTTATAGCTTCGGTTCCAAAATCGAAGCGTAAACAATATGGGCAGTTCTTTACGTCAAAGGCTTCAGCTAAGTTTATGGCAGAGTTGTTTGACGTGGATTTGTTTTTGCCTGAAATTACACTTCTTGATGCAGGGTGCGGAACTGGTGTTTTGACGGCCGCATGGATAGACATGGTACGTTCGAGAGGCTATAAGGGCAATGTAAAGGTGACATGCTACGAAACGGACACAAAGGTTGTGCCTGTGTTGATGGAGAATCTGGAGTATATAAAAGAACATTGCCATATTGAATACGAAGTCAAGGTTGAGAACTACATAACCTCTCAGCAATTTGAACAAAACATGTTGTTTGGTGACGAACCACAGCAATACGACTATATTATAGGTAATCCACCATATAAGAAGATTCCGAAGGATGCTCCAGAAGCAATGTCAATGCCTTCAGTTTGCTATGGTGCCCCAAACTTGTATTCGTTGTTCTGCTGCATGGGTATTCGCAATTTGAAAGATGGTCAAGAGATGGTTTACATCATCCCTCGTTCATGGACATCAGGTGCATACTTTGAGTATTTCCGTCGTTACATGTTTGATAATTGCGTTCTTACCAATATCCATTTGTTTGAGAGCCGTGATAAGGTTTTTGACGGAGAATCGGTGCTCCAAGAAACCATAATCATAAAGTTGAGGAAGAACAGGCAAAGACCTGCTACGATTCGAATGACCACATCATCAACGTCAGATTTCTCTGATGTGGAAACATTTGATGCGCCATACGATGCTGTTGTCGCCCGTAACCTTTATGTTTTCCTTGTCACCAATAAGGAACAAGCTGATGTATTGAAAAAGGTGAACAAGATGCCAACAACACTTCCTACCATCAACATGCCGATGAAGACTGGTCTTATTGTTGATTTCCGAACTCGTGAGGTGTTGCGTGATGAAATGGAAGAAGGATGCTACCCTTTGCTCTATTCACAACACATCAAGGAAGGTCGTGTAGTTTGGCCGCAAGGTAAAGAAGGAGAATGTATCTTGACTGACCGAAAGTCTTATCTTCAGAAAAACGACAATTACTTGTTAGTTAAGCGTTTTACGGCGAAAGAAGAGAAGCGTCGTTTGCAATGTGGTATATATCTAAAGCAACGCTATCCGCAGTTTGAATACATTAGTACGCAGAATAAAGTTAATTTCATACAATGTGATTCACCTTGCGTAACTTACGGATTGTACGTATTGTTGAACTCTACTTTGTACGACGCTTACTATAGGATTCTCAACGGATCTACACAGGTCAATTCTACAGAGATAAATTCAATGCCAGTCCCTGAACGTAGCGTTATAGAAAAGATGGGACGCGCACTTATGCACAAAGAACTTACAGAAACAAATTGTAATCAGATCGTAGAACAATGGATAAGATAACCAAAGCGAAACATATACTCAAAGCAATTGGATTGCCAGCTCGTCAGCAAGCTGACCTATGCGCACTTTCTCTTCTTGCCCTTGCAAATATCAAGAAGTCTTCGGCTTGGAAGACTGCAACAAACGAGTGGATAAGGATTCATGACATTATAGCCTTCGTCAATAAGAACTACAAAACAACGTATGCAGAGAACTCTCGTGAGACTTTCCGCAAGCAAGCTCTTCATCATTTTCGTACGGCAGCCATTGTAGAAGACAATGGTTTGGCCACTAATAGCCCTAACTATCGTTGGCGCTTGACAGACGAATTCTTGGCTGTGCTTCACTCAAATGCAACAAGTTCCTCTATTGCAGAATTCAATAGCAAACACGAACGCCTAATTGATGTTTACGCATCAAAGAAACGCATGAAAATGATGCCAGTAAAAATCAACGGCATTGATTTCACCTTTAGCACAGGCAAACATAATGAACTCCAGAAAGCTATCATTGAACAGTTCGCTCCACGTTTTGCACCAAACTGCGAGTGCTTGTACGTTGGCGATACAACTGAGAAAGACTTGGTGAAGAATGTTGAACGTTTGTCAGAACTTGGTTTTTCCATCACCCTTCATGACAAGATGCCTGATGTTGTCCTCTATCGTGAAGACAAGAACTGGATTTACTTTGTGGAATCGGTAACATCCGTAGGTCCTATGGATCCAAAGCGTATTGTAGAAATCAAGTCAATGACAGAGAACGTTACAGCAGGAATGATTTTTGTAACGGCATTCCTTGATTTCAAGACTTACAAGAAATTCTCAGAGCAACTTGCGTGGGAAACTGAAGTATGGATAGCAGAAATGCCTGACCACATGATTCACCTGAATGGTGATAAGTTCTTGGGTCCAAGATAAGTTTCATGTACAGAATGGAAAATGTTAAAGACTGATATTAAAATGAAGAGCAAGAAAATGGGTTATGCTTTAGTAATAATTGGTGTGCTGCTTGTTGGAATTGGCGTTTGGTTGGTAAAAGGTTCAAAAAAAGCAACAATAGAAGAGTCAACTCCAACAAACGAGCTTGTATCTGAACAGAAAGATATTGATGCTAACTTGGATGAAGCTGACGAGAATGGCACTGACTATGAATTAACAGAGTCGGAAGAGAAAGGTCGTGCCTTTGAAGAATATGTGGTCAGCCATTTCAACAAGAAATATTTCACTTTGAAGGAGTGGCGTGGCGACAAGTATTATGACGGAAACTACGCAGAGTCAAATCGCTATCCGGATATGGAATACGAGTTTTCTCTTGATGGTAAGATTATATCATTTGCCGTCGAATGCAAATGGAGAAGCAAGTTTAGTAATGAATGGATAACATGGGCTACGGAAGAGCAAGCTGACATTTACCGCAAGTTTGAACAGGAAAAAGATATGCCAGTGTTCGTGGTTATTGGTGTCGGCGGTTCTCCTTCTGACCCAGAGCGAGTATATGCTGTTCCACTTAAAGTGTTGAAACTGAACATCGCTAAGGAGGATTATATCCGTGACTTTATGCGAGAAGATAAGGAAAAGAATTTCTTCCTTGACACAGAGAATTTGTTGTTAAGATAAAACGAGAGGCTGAAAAACTGGGGAGCATACATATAATAAGTATGCTCTCCTTTCTTTTTATGATACATTTTCAAGATTAATCATTGTCAAGAAATAATGATATTATTATTTAGTTTTCGGCAAATCACCTTAATAATAAAAAGATTATTATTACTTTTGCGCCGTCAAATGAATATGTCCTAAAAACAAAGGACAAAATAAGTTTACCAAAAAATAAAAGAATATGGGAAAAGAATTAATAAGCGCAAGAGAAGAACTCTCTAAGACAAAAGACGGCGCAATGTGGGTTGCAATGATTGATGTGTGCATGCTACTGAACTTCAGCGAGATTGCACGCTCGTACTTCAAAAAAAGCGGCGACTGGTTCAATCAGCGTCTACATGGGTTTAGAGTTAATGGGAAACCTGCGAAATTCAAGAAAAATGAATTACAAGTGCTTTCCGCTGCTCTGAGAGACATTGCTAGCAAGGTTCTCGTGGCAGCGGAAAAGGTAGATGCTATGATAGAGGATTAATGCTGAATTTTGGTGAAACGTTCCCTCATAAAAGTGTGATCTTTCCCCTTCCACGGGAAAGTCTTACAAAACAAAAAACAGAAACCTTCAAGTAAACTTGAGATTTCTGCTTTCTTGTTTTGTGACTCCGACAGGATTCAAACCTGTAACCTTCTGATCCGTAGTCAGATGCTCTATTCAGTTGAGCTACGGAGCCATCCGTTTATGTTGCTAATCTTTATAAACTCCGACGAATGTCTGAGTTGAACCTTGCCTTTCGGCGAGCTTCAGTGACTCCGACAGGATTCAAACCTGTAACCTTCTGATCCGTAGTCAGATGCTCT